>JAFAZL010000386.1 GCA_019239815.1 Acidobacteriota bacterium | reverse complement strand
TTCGGCGGGAGCTGCGACCCACCCGCCGTTTCCGTCGGGCACCTCGACCGTCATCCCTTTCGCGTGCCATCGATCACCTTGCGTGATCGCAACGTTGAGCGACGATTCGGTATCGTGAATCGATCCCTGCCCAACAAGATAGAGCGGCCCTGAAGTCGGCGCGTCTTTCCCCAGGTCCACTTCCAGATAGTGATCGCGGGTAATGCCTTGAAACTGTCCTTTGCCAAACGAGGAGAGCGCGCGGCCATCGAGCGTGCTCACGAGTTCCGTCACATCTTTCCCGAGATCATCCGTAGCCGACGCAATCTTGTGCGGCGTCTTCACCGTCGTGAATTGCAGTTTCGGTGGCGGAATGGAGAACCGCTCGTCGACATATATTTCAGTATTTGCAGGATGGTCCACGGTCATCAGCGCGATGCGATCGTAGTAGTAGACCTCCCAAAGTTCCGCCGAAATTCGCAAATCATAGTAACCGTCGTGCGGCACAAGTTGATCGCGCCCGATCTTGTACCATTCGCCTGTCGTCGCAATTTTCGCCGTTCCGAGCGTGTTGATCCGCAGGCCGATCGCCGAGCCCCACGGCACCGCGTCCTTCACGAATTCCATCTGCTTCCCGTTCCATGCGAACAAAAACGGACACGACGCCTTCAATCTCTGCTCCGTGACAACTTCCTGGTCGGCGTTTACGCCAAATTCCGCGCGGACGGTTCCATTCGGCCACATGACACGCACGACTTCCGCCGTCGTCTGATTCCCCAATCCGAAATGCACTTGCGGCCCGTCAATCGGTTGCTTCTGCACCAACAGTCCTGATCGAATCTCAATCTCTCCGCCAATGCCAAACGGATTGATGCGCTGATCTCCGACGGCCTGCACCGCATGCGGACGAATGACTTGCCAGTGATAGTTCTTCGACCCGTGGATCGTCGCCTCTACCGCAGCGCCGTTCGCATCAAATCCGACCAAACTCAGCTTCGCACCGCTGGTCAAATCCGCGACATCGAATACCGTTGCTGGAGCTGCCGCATGATCGAGTAGTGTGAACTTCGCCCCTGCGTCGCCGAGCCAAACCATCGGAGTAGTCGGCTTCCCGCCGCCGACTCCGCTCAAAATCAAATCCATCGCGCCATTGTTATCCAGGTCCGCGACCTGCAACCGAACTTCCCCATCGAGTGCGTCCTTACCGCCGGGTATCTGCACAAGCGGCGTGACGGTCCAACCGTTGTCTTCGCGATACGACACCGTCGCGATCGTTCCTGTCGATTGCACCACCAACAAATCCAGAACACCGTCATTGTCCGGATCGGCTACTCCAAGCGCTTTCGCCGCAGGCGTGCCGTCGGGTAACTTCACTTCGCGGAATTGGCCTTGTCGCTCGTTGTGGAAGATGTGCAGCTTTCCTGCGCCATCGATGATTCCGGCATCCGCATTGCCGTCGCCGTCGAAATCCGCCCACGCGAAACCACGCAAGCCCGAAATTCCTCCGAACGGCTCGATCTCCTTAAACGTGTCGTCGCCGTTGTTGCGCAAAACTTTGGGCGTGCCGTCCTTGGTGCCCATCACGATGTCGAGGTCCCCATCCGCTTCAATATCCACCGCCCAGGCGCCCGTGTAAGTGACGTTCGTCACGGCCTTGGGCAGCTTCGTCGCTGCCGTCACATCGGTGAACTTGTCCGGCGCATCCTGACGCATGAATCGCACGCCACCCGAACCTGCCAAAACCAGATCTGTTTTGAAGTCGTAGTTGAAGTCGACCTGGAGGATCGACTCGGGCAGCAGCGTATCTGAGGCTTTTCCGGGAAACGGGAACATCGCTCCTGAAGACAGTCGCACTTCGCTTCCGTTCGCAAAACCGAGTACGGGATTGCCTGCGCTTTGCAGCGCGACGGCTCCGACCCAACTCCACTTGTCGTCGCTTTTCGCGTTCGGTGCGCTGATCGGTTTCGAGTCGAACGCGAGCGCGGTGTCCGCGGGAGCGGGCGAAAAATCCGGCGTCTCCATTTTCAGGAAATGTGTGAACGGTTCGGCTTCTTCTCCCGCCGGAGCTTTCAATACCGCCAAGCTCTCGCGAAATTCCGCGACGCGCATCAGCGTGTTGCGCAAAAACACAGTCCGCGTTGCCGCCGGTTTTACGTTCGATCCATCTGCCGCCGCTTGCAGTGCCGCGAGTTGAGCTTTCACTTCCGGAGGCCAATTCGTGGATCGCGCCGTAAC
>JAFAZL010000825.1 GCA_019239815.1 Acidobacteriota bacterium | reverse complement strand
ATCGAAATGCCGCGACATCACGGAATTCCTCGCTGAATGCCCGCCACAAGCAAAACGAAATCCCCTCAAGCTACGCGTCGCATATCACGATGCCTGCCATCTGCAGCACGCGCAAGGCATCCGCATCGCGCCGCGACAACTGCTCTCACAAATTCCAGGTATCGAACTGCTCGAAATTCCTGAAGGTGCGATCTGCTGCGGTTCGGCAGGAATTTACAATCTGGTGCAACCCGACACGGCCACAAAGCTGGGAGAGCGAAAGGCCGAACTCATCGCGCCGTTGCAACCGGACGTCATCGCGACCGGAAATCCAGGCTGCCTGTTACAGCTGCAATCTTCACTCGCGCGCGCCGGACACAATATTCCGGTCGTCCACACCGTTCAGCTATTGGACGCTTCCCTTTTCGATCGCTTGAGCGCGTCGAGGTCGGCCTCGACTTCGGCGTCTTCAGCATCCTTGGCCGCCTTGTCGGATTCCTTCTGAGGCTCGATCAGCGTCACCAGCAATTCCATCGGATGCAGAATTTTTCGCTCGAAGCCTGCGTGCAGCTGTTCCGTGCATGACGTCCCGCTCGCGATCAACTGACGCGCGCCTCCTTCACGATCCTGCTGCACGACCTGGCCGAACAAATCGGCGCCGACCGCGAGACTTAAATCGTAGAAGTCTTTTTTGTATCCGAAACTGCCAGCCATGCCGCAGCACTCGACATTGGACATTGCCACATCGAAACCGATCTCGGTGAGCAGACGAACGGTTGCATCGGCAGCGCCGATCGTCTTCTGCTGGCAGTGGGCGTGGAAGAAAAGCCGATGACCGACTTTCGATTTTGAAATATCGAATACATCGGCGGGTTTGCGACCGATCTTCTTTAGAATTTTCTCCACGTACTCGACGGGCTCGAACGCGCGTGCGCGGAATCGCTCGTAGCGCTCTTTGCTGTCGAGCAGGCGCGCGAAGTCGCGACGGAACATCGAGAGCGAGCTGGGCTCGACAACGACAATGTCGCGGCCGTCGCTGACGTGAGGATCCAGTTCTCGTGTCGCAGCGCGTGCATGTTGCTTCGCAGTCGCGATCATCCCCTGTGACATCGCAGCGCGCCCTTCGGGAACGCATTTGCTTACGACAACGTCGGCCCCGAGTTCACGCAAGACCTTCAATGTCGCTAAACCGCGGCTGGTCATGCCGTAGTTCGTAAACGCATCGGCGAAAATCACCACTTTGATTTCGCGGCCCTTGCTGGAAGGCGGCTCGATGCTGTCCGCTTCCTGCACGAATGTGTGCTTCGGAAACGGTGGTAGCGTGCGGCGGCGATCAACGTTGAACCACTTCTCCATCATTACGCGCGGAAAGCTGGTGTTGCCTTCGTCGCTGGTATCGGCGCGCGTCGATGGCGCACGCCCGGCATCAATGGAGTTCGCCATCGACGGGAAGCGCATGCCCCACTTCGCGAAATAGTCGTAGTTGCCGAAAAATATCTTCGAGATCGGCGCAGTTCGATCAACGGGATCGGCGTGCGTCATCGAGCCGATCAAACTCTTCGTGGTCGAAGACGGGTCGAGCTGATTCAGCCGGTTGCCGAGATTTGCATTGAGCCAAGGAATATCGATTCGAACAGGGCAATTCTGCACACAGCGTGTACAGCCGGTGCACAGTTCCGAGAATCGAGCATTTTCCAGCTTGCTGGTGAAAGCTTCCCACGAGCCCCCAATGCCGCCGGAGTACGTTTCGCCGCCGAATGCGTGGCCACCGACGGTCTGAAAATTCGCGCATGAATTCAAACACGCGCCACAGCGAATGCAGTTGAGCGCTTCGTGAAACACGGGATCGTCGCGCATCTTCAGGCGGCCATTGTCGATGAGCACGAGATGAAACTCGCGCGGCTTGAGCGGCTTGCTCGGCATGGCGAACGGGGGATCGGCAAGTGGCGGGCTGATAAAGCTGGTGTAAACCGACATCGTTTGCCCGGTCGCGCTCATCGAGAGCAGTTCGAGGAACGGCGCCATCTCTTCACGAGTCGGAACGATTTTTTCGATACCGGCAATCGCGATGTGCACGGGCGGCGCGAAGCTCGACAGGCGAATGTTGCCTTCGCTTTCGACAAGCATAAGCGTGCCGGTATCGGCGGCGATCAGGTTGGCGCCGGTGACGCCAACGTCGGCATGCAAAAACTTTTCACGGAGAATCTGACGTGCAAAAAAGGTCAGCTCTTCACCGGTATCGAGCGGCAGCTCCGTCTCGAATTTGCGTTTGAACAACTTCGTGATCCGTTCGCGGCTGTAGTGCAACGCCGGAGCGAGAATGTGCGACGGCTGTTCGTCGGCCTGCTGAAGAATAAATTCCGCGAGATCGCTTTCGACGACTTCGATGCCGTCGGCTTCTAAAGCATGATTGAGATGAACTTCCTCGCTGGTCATGCTCTTGCCCTTTACGACCATCTTCGCGGCGCGCCAGCGGCACACATCAAGCACGTAACGGCACGCATCGGCGGCCGTATTGGCCACGAACACGTGGCCATTTCGTGCCCGGATCGAATTTTTCAATGTCTGGATGAGATCGGGAAGGTTGGCGATCGATTTGTCTTTGATGGCGCGCGCTTCGTCTTTCAACGCGTCGTAGTCGGGAAAATTTGCGGCGGCGCGATAGCGGCTTTTATTGAAATGCTGCGTGTTGGCGCGAACCGTCGCGCTTTCGATGTCGAGCGACATACGGATCGCGCGCAACAAGCGCTCTTTGTCGCTCTTGTTTGCGACCTCACGCGGCGCATCGACCTTTGGCACGGAAGATACAGCAGCCGGCGTGACGGATGGTCCGGATTTGGAGTCGGTTTCCGCCATGGCCTCACTCTAGCAAAAGAATCAAAACGCGATGCGGACCGTGCACGCCGACCACGAGCGGGCCCATATCAGCCGTAGCGCTCGGGCCGGTGATGAAGACCAGATTTCGCTTTAGGCTTTCGCCGTCGAACATATCCGGGTTAAAGAGGTCGCGCGGGCGTTCGACGATGCGTTCTTTGGCCAGCAGGATGATGTTGAGCGGCATCAGCAGGCATGACGCAGCAACAAGCGGCCGTCCGAGCGCGACACAGACCGACCCGGTGCTGGCGACAGCGGCGAAAGCTTCGGTGATGCCGACGTCGG
>JAFAZL010000781.1 GCA_019239815.1 Acidobacteriota bacterium | reverse complement strand
CGAACTGGATATCCTTGTCATCCAGCGCCGTGCGCATGATGTTGCGTCCGATGCGGCCGAAGCCGTTGATGCCTACCTTGATGGGCATTCTTCCTCCGAATGAGATGAGTGCGACGCAGCGCGGCCAGATGAAAATCTAAACGAACTGCGAACTAGAAATCGTATGGGCAGCGGGAGGAAAAGTCAACGCGAGGCAGAGATGCAGAATTTGGGGGAACGGCGTCGGTAAGAGATTGTTAATGAGCTATTTTCCTGAGGCAGACAATGAAACCGCGCGCGGCGCCCTGCCTCGGCGAACTCAAGTAGGCTTTGCAGATCAAAATCTCAGTCTCAGTGATGGTCGTGGCGCCACTTCCAGTAGTCGCGCTGCTCGTCCTTGTTGAGCGTGTTGTACTCTCGATACTGCTCGTGACGGCCGTCCCAGTATGAGTGATACACGATCACTTCGTGATTGTTCCAGCGATGGTAATCGCGATGGTAGTCGTCGTAGTAGCGGACATCTCCTCCGCATCCCACCCCCGCAACGGTAACCAGTCCGGCGGCCGCGAGAGTCAGCAGCGGGGCACAATTCTTGAACATTCGCATGTGGTGATCCTCCCTCTTTTCCATCCTGAGGCTACGGGCGAAATGAATTCTCGAACACGGGAACCTGGAACGACGGACATCGGACAGGAATCAAAATCAATCGTTGGATGATATCGGTCTGGAAAAAGACGGCGAGCACGCTAAGGTAGCCTACAGAAAAACGCCTGAGATAAAAGGAAGAATTCCTGTAGCCGGCGAGTGCGGTCAGCCGTTGCTATTGCGGGAATTGACGAATGCTCGTAACGCGCTCGCCCTGGAAGCGCACAAAAACCGTCTTGGAAGGCGGTTGACCGTAGATCCAATCTTCAATCTCGTTGCCCTGTGAATCGCGCTCGCGAACCTTATGCTCCGGCTTCCCGATTGCCGCAACCACTTCTTCGCGGTCCATGCCAACCGTCGGACGCCGATCCTGAATAGCTTTCTTCAATTCCGGCGAAAGAGTATCCACCCAGTGAACCGACGCGGAACGCTGCTTCGTGAAATCAAGAAACGGCGCCAGCAATTGCTTCAGATCGTCCGGCGTAATATCGGGCACGCTCTTTTTGAACTCCAGATAGATTGTGCTGCCTGTGCCCGGAATCACGCCCGGAACGGCATTGTCGTCAGTCTTCGTCGTGCTCGTTGAACCCGTCGGATAACCTCCACCCATTCCCATCTGGATGTGGTCCCTCCAGTTGCGCTTCCCTTTGCCGCCGCCATTCACATCGACGGCGATCGTGTGGTCGTGAAATTCAAGCTTCGTGATTTGCACGTTGTCGCCGACGTTGACCGCGGCTCCGTGATTGGCGACCTCGCGATCCAATTGATCCAGCATCAGCGGCTGGCCGACATAGAGATAGAACCCGTCTTTGCCGCGCGGCAAAGGTTTTGTCGCCTTCGCAAATTCACCCGAGACGTAGCGGATGAGATCGAGCTTCGACTGCTCCTGTAACGGTCCGGACTTTTGCGTGGGCGACGCAGGATGTTGCTGGTCGTTAGCCGGAGACTGGGCGCTAGGAAACAGCGCGATGTCGCCCTCGGGCACTTCGTTATGCGGGATTGCCGTGGAGCGGAGGCGCTCAACCGCGGGAACGTCGGCAGCGACGAGCGCAAAAACGGCTAGCGTCGATATAAGCCAGTGCGACATAGACCCCGGCGTCGGTCACCCGAGGGTGCCCACAGGTGAACCCTGCCCACATTCTATGATGCTTGAAGCGACTTGAACAGCTCCGAGGGAAAGAATTTTACATCGGGCCGCCGAGGCAGCGACAGCGGCGCCGAGACGAATATCCGCTCAAGAAACGGTAACTTGAACTCCAGAACGGTCAATCCTCATCGGCAACAGTTGGCCGCCAGCATCGGTCACCGCGGCTTCGACGCGATCCCGCGCCTCCGGCTCGATCAGCATCACAACGCACCCGCCGCCACCGGCCCCGCAAACTTTGCCGGCCAGCGCGCCCTTCCGTCGTGAACCTTCGATGATGCGGTCGATCGTCTTCGTGGAGATGGTTGGCAGATTGCGTT
>JAFAZL010000623.1 GCA_019239815.1 Acidobacteriota bacterium | reverse complement strand
AAATCATCGCGCGCACTTTGTGACCTTCACCCAGAAACTTGATGATCTGATTCTTGCGCACGTTGTAATCGTGTTCGGCGGTTGCCGGCCGGAACTTGACTTCTTTCAACTGCGAGCCGCGGCTGCTTTTGCGCTGCTCGTGCGCTTTCTTATTTTGTTGATAAAGAAATTTTCCGTAATCCGTGATTTTGCAAACGGGAGGATCGGCCGTGGGCGAAATCTCCACCAGATCCAGACCCTTTTCGCGTGCCATGCGAACCGCTTCGTACGGTTGCATGACGCCAAGCTGCCCGCCTTCTTCGTCGATCACCCGGACTTCTCGGGCGCGAATTCTTTCGTTTACGCGAGTGCGGTCGCTTTGCTGCCGGAAGTTGCGTTCTGCGATAATTCCCCCTAACAAATTTAAGGCGCCAGATACCCGCCTCGCCGGGCACTGCCCTGAATCACTGCTGCCTGCGCTGCCACTGCGAGAACCGCGCGCACCCGCCACTCAAGCCAAAAAACATCGAGAGACGGGCTTCAAAGTATAGCACGTAGGCACCTTGCAACAGCAAGGTTTAGATGCTCGACTTCGGTGCAGGTAGCGGGAATTCTCGACAGGCCAGCGAGCCACTGGGTTTTGTCTGCGCCGTAGCCACAAGAGGCGCGGAACGCTGGCATCTAGCTCGATGCTTCAACCGCGGCGGTTTCGGGCTGGCATAGCAGAGCATCACCGGCTCTCAAAACGTGATCTCAAGGCGGCCTTTGGGGCCCGCGACGATTGCGCGGAGGTTGATACCACGGCTTGGGCTGATTTTGAGATCGAGATTTAACTGGCCGGCGAGCTGACGCGTCTGAAGCAGATCTTTTTCCCTGGTGAACGCCTCGAAAAGATCCAGGGTGCAACCTTGCGGCGCGTCGATCGATGGATGCATCGAGCCGGCGCCCCACTCGATGAAAAATGGGAACAGGCCATGGGCGTCGTCTTTGAGTGCGAGCGTTTTCCAGTGGAGGACGCGGCCGTCGGAGCGCTTGCGCGATCCGGGTTGGGGTCCGATGACATCGAAGCCTTCACTCTTGATGCGTTGCGCGAATGCTTCGATGTCGCCAGGGTGCTGCGCCCAGCCGACGATCACGGGCTCTTCGAGTTTACGCAGATTGCGCTTGTCTTCGGTGTTGGGCTGTTTTGGATCGGGCGCGATGATTTCCAGGTAGCGATTTTTGCCAAGCGAGAGGAGCGCGTTTTGTGTGCCGGCGCCGGGATGTACGCCCCCGAACGCGGCGCGTACGCCGGTAACATTTTCGATGAACGCGATGCCTTGGTCGAGGTCGGGGCTGCCGATCAAAATGTGGTCGAGCAATTTGGGAGCGGTCTCCTGTTGCGTTGCTGAGCGTGAGATGCGCGCCGCGGCGAGCGTGGCACTTGCGGTGAGGAGAAACCGTCGGCGGGAAAACGGTTGCATGCTCAATAACTAGCACAAGCGCTCTGGTCAGAGCGAGTGCATTCGAGAGTCGGAGACGGTTTCGATCTTGCCGAGATGAGGCGCAGCATGCTGCTCCCCTACACTTTTCAGCGCTGGTCGGCGTTTTTTTCAACGCAGGACGACCGGTGCCGCGCGGCTACAGGCTGATGGTCGCGGAGCTTTGGCCGCGTTTGCAGAGGTAAGCGTGCCAGAAGAGGCGGGCGGCGATGGCGCGGAACGGTTTCCAGGGGGCGCTCATTTTTTCGAGTTTTTCGGGGGATGGGCGCTTGCGGAGTTGTTTTACTTCTTGCACGGCGGTGGCGAGTGCTAGGTCGCCGATGGGCCAGATGTCGGGGCGGCGGAGGGCGCTGAGGAGATAAATGTCGGAGGTCCAGCGGCCGATTCCTTTTAGGGCGACGAGTTTTTCGCGGGCATGGTCGTCGTGGAGTTCGTGGAGTGCGTCGAGATCGAATTGTTTTTGTTGGATGGCGTCGGCGAGGAGGCGGGTGTAGTGGGATTTTTGGCGGCTGAAGCCGAGTTGGCGCATTTCGGCTTCGGTGAGTTTCAGGAATTTTTCGGGAGTGAAGGGGCTGACGGCCTTTTCGAGTTTTTGATAGAGGGCGCGGGCGGATGCGAGTGAGACTTGCTGCTCGAGGATGATGTAGACGAGGGTGGAGAAGCCGGGCTCGCGGACCCAGAGCGGAGGGACGCCGTATTTCTCGACGGCGTGGGCGAGATCGGCGTCGCGAGAGGTGAGTTCACGGACGGCTTCGGCGAAGAATTTTTCGGTTACGTGGACGAGCGGAGCGGAAGCTGTCGCGCGGATTTGATCCGGCGGCGGAGGTGCGGTTGTTGCCGCCGCAACGATCGCCGCCGGCAGCGGCTGCGTTTGCGCCGGTTGCTTTCGTGATGCGAGTTTACGCGATCGTGCGCGTGTCGATTTCGTTTTGGAGGGACGCAAGGAATTCCGCGAGCGGCTTCGGACCGAGATCGCCCTTGCTGCGGTGGCGGACGGAAACGGTGCCGGCTTCGGCTTCTTTGCCGCCGACCACCAGCATGTAGGGAATCTTTTGGAGCTGCGCGTCGCGAATTTTCGCGGGGAGCTTTTCGTTACGCTCATCGAGATGGACACGCGCGCCATGACGCTTCAGTGTGTCGGTGACGTGCTTGGCGTAGTCGAGCACTTTTTCGCTGACCGGGCAGACCTGCACCTGCACCGGAGCGAGCCAGAGAGGAAACGCCCCGGCGTAATGCTCGACGAGAATTCCGAAGAAACGCTCCACGGAGCCGAGCAGGGCGCGGTGCACCATCAAAGGTTGATGACGCGCGCCATCTTCGCCGACGTATTCGAGTTTAAAGCGCGCCGGCAAGTTGAAATCGAACTGCACGGTGGTGAGTTGCCACGAGCGGCCGATCGCGTCGATCAGTTTGACGTCGATTTTTGGGCCGTAGAAAGCGGCTTCGCCGGGAATGCGCTTGAAGGGGATCTTCATCCGCGTCATGGTTTCGGCGAGCGCGGCGGTGGCGCGGTGCCAGTCTTCGGGTTTGCCGGCGTAATTTTCAGGATGCGATTCATCCCAGTCGGAAAGTTCGACCTCGAATTGCTCGAAGCCGAAATTTTTCATCACCGCGAAGGCGAAATCCATGCAGGCTTCGACTTCGCTTTCGATCTGCGACGGCATGCAGAAAATGTGCGCGTCGTCCTGGGTGAAACCGCGGACGCGAAGGAGGCCGTGAAGGACGCCGCTGCGCTCATAGCGATAGACGGTGCCGAGTTCGGCGAGACGCACGGGCAGATCGCGGTAGCTGCGCAGCTTTGATTTGTAAATAAGGATGTGGCCCGGGCAATTCATCGGCTTGAGCTGGTAGTCGGCCTTTTCGACTTCCACCGGGCCGAACATGTTGTCTTTGTAAAAGCCGGTGTGACCGCTGGTATTCCAGAGTTCGCGGCGCATTATGTGCGGCGTGTAGACGATGTCGTAGCCGCGTTTGAAGAGTTCCGCGCGGAGCCAGTCTTCGACGATGGTGCGGATCAAGCCGCCCTTGGCGTGCCAGAAGATCAGGCCTGGCCCGGCTTCGTCCTCGATGCTGAAAAGATCGAGTTCGGCGCCGAGTTTGCGATGATCGCGGCGCTTCGCTTCTTCGAGGCGATGGAGATAGGCGTCGAGTTCTTTTTGCGTGAAGAAGCACGCGGCGTAAATGCGCTGGAGCTGCGGATTTCCTTCGTGGCCCTTCCAGTAGGCGCCGGCGACGCTCATCAATTTGAACGCCTGGATGCGCTTGGTGGAAGGGATGTGCGGGCCGCGACAGAAGTCGATAAATTTGCCGGTGGTGTAGAACGAAACCATCGGGTCGGTGGCTTTTTCTTCGACGAGTTCGCACTTAAAGAGCTGGTCGGATTTTTTGTACAGCTCAACGGCTTCGGGCTTCGGGACGAGTTTTCGTTCGTTCTGAAGATCCTGAGACGCCAACTCGTGCATTTTCTTTTCGATTTTTTCGAGATCTTCGGGAGTGAACGGCTGATCTCGAAGAAATTCGTAAAAGAAGCCGGTGTCGATCGGCGGGCCGATGCCGAGCTTTACGTTGGGATACAACTCCATCACCGCGGCGGCGAGAAGATGCGCGGCGGAGTGGCGAAAGACGTAGAGCGAATCGGGATCTTTTTCGGTGAGGATCTGGAGCTTGACGTTGCGATCGAGCGGGCGACGCAAGTCGATCAGTTCACCGGCGCCGTTGCTCTGGTAGCCGTCGTCAACGCCTGTTGCAGCAGCGGCTGCGCCGCTCGCGGTTTGCGCGCATGCGTTTGCGGCTGACGGATCGGAGATGCGCGCGACGAGCGCAGCATCGGCGAGACGCGGCGAAATTTTGCGCGCGATATCCGCCGGAGTTGTGCCCTGCGGCACTTCCTGGACTGAGCCATCCGGCAACGTAATTTGAATCGACGCCATGCTGTGATTTCACCCGAAGTGAGAAACAACAAGCTTAAAGGCCACATTCATCATGGTCAAGACGACGACGCGGGTCGGCGAATTGACCGCACTCGAACGCGAGATAAGAAGGACGCCGCGGTGGCCCCTACAACACCGTTGCGCCCGGGACGGCATTGAAATGTGAGTCGGACGTAATGAGATGCGCGCGGTGGCGCTGTGCGGTTGCGTAGATGATCGCGTCGGCCATCGACAGCTTATACGCGAGACTCATTGTTGCGGCGGACAGTGCGATGTGTTCGTCGATGTCGATCACGTGGCGCCGCAAAGCTTCGGATTCAAATATTTGTGCGTTCGTTTGCGTGTCTCTAAGGAGCAAGACTTTCCGGACCTCGTAGAGAACTATGACCGGTACGAGAACGCGGACGTCGGTCTCGAAATAGGGCGCAAACAGTTCTGCCTTAGCATCTCCGGTGATGTACTCGAGCCAACCGGAAGAGTCGATGACGACGGGCTCAGAACCGGTCATTGCGGTCACGGTAGTCGTCTTTCCACTTCATGCCCTTGGCCATGCCACGGAGTTCTTTGATCGATCGCGGCCGACTGGCCCTGATCGTGTTATCGACTGCGTAGATGTGGAGTTCCTGGCCCGGTTCGAGGTGAAGCGCTTCGCGGACTTTTTTGGGGATAACGATCTGGAATTTGGGTGAGACTTTTACCGTTTCCACCGGCCGCTCCTTCGATCTGAAGTCGGTACAATGAACTGCAGATCGATGGCCATATTGTATTACAAATTGCTGATCGATGGACAGATTGTATGAATTAGGGGTATACCCCCTATGTTTTCCGAAGAGTGCGCAAGTTGTTTCAAGTCTGTGGTTTATGAGATAGGCGATTTCCAGGAGTGCGTAGGTGGCTTAGAATGAGTCAGTTACAACCCGCCATAAAATGAAAAAGCGCCCTTTTGGGGCGCCATGGACGCAAGTTTCAAACGCAATAAGTATAGCACATTCTGTGGAAAAGTCAAGGGCCTGTTAATTTTCAAGGAGGGCTTGGAAGGCGGGATCGTCGTGGAAATTGGCAAATGCGGGTTCGGATTGGAGCCATTCCTGGAAGTGCGGCATGTTTGTGCTTTTTAGTTTGGCCTGGCGGAGGGCTTCGAGAGCAGCTTTGCGATTATTGTCCATGGCCTCGGCGATGGCGAGGGTGCGAAAAGGGTTGGGGCTGTCAGGCATGGCTTCGGCGGCGAGCTGAAAATAGGCCTTCGCGAGCGGGATTCGTTTTTCCGCGATCTGCTCGCTTCCGGTTTCCATTGCGATGACGTTGACGTCGGCGAGGGCGCGGCGTAGGACGATCGATTTTTCGGGGTTCTTTTCGCGGTCGGCGGCTTCGCGAAGGTTCGCAACCTTTTGTTTCGTGGCAGAGACCGCACCTGCGAGACCAGTGGTGAGCCCGCGGAAGTTTGCCATGGCGTCGGCGATGTCCGCGACAAGGTTGTATTGTTCTTCGAAATCGTGTTGCTGGCGCTTGGCGCCGTGGCGAACATCTTTTTGCGAAGCGAGAGACGTTGCTGCGCTGCGGAGAGCGGTTACATCGGTGAGTCCATCGAAGATCGCGATGGCTTGCGTGTATTCGCGCCACGCGTAGAACAGATTTCCCGATTGCTGCAGCGATTTGGCACGCGAGATTTCTTCGTCGCGTTGCTGAGCGATAAAACCGGGATCGCGGGGCGCGATATCTTTTTTCATGGCGACGAGGCGAAACCAGGCGAGGGCCTCTTCGGCGACTTCGGGCGGCGCCCACTGATGCGGGCCCTCGAAATAGCGGAGAAAATGCGGATAGCCTGCCAGGCCGAGTGCTTCGTCGAGGCGCGTGACTTCGGGGAAGTTGAAATCGAGGTTGCCGACCGTGGCGAAGACGGGAAAAACGTCGTCTTTCGGCGAAGGAGATGTTCCGCTCGGAAAACCTGCGCCATTGAGATAGACGCCCGCGGCACATTTGCAAAGCTGGGCGATGCGGCCCGCCACGCGCGCGCCGCCGGAAAATCCTGTGAAATAGACGCGATGATCGTCAATGGAGAGAAGAATGTGGGTGTCGTCGGATACAGCCTGGGCGGCTTCGATTTCGGGAGGCCACGCGCCATTGCGTGAATTATTGGAGGCGGCGACGATATAGCCGTATTTTTCCGCACCGGCTTTGAGGGCGTCGACGGGACGATCGCCACGCGCGGACGGGTCGAACGCGTAGACGATGGGCCACCTTTTTTCGGGGTTGTAGCTCGAGGGGAGATAGAGAGCGTAGGTTTGGTCGGGCTTATTGGCGCAGCTGCGGTGGAGTTCGACTTTGCCGGGGATCGGCGCGGCTGGTTTTTGTTGTGCGGCGGCGACGGTGCAGAGGATGACAAAGAGCGCGAGGAGGCGACGCATTGCCGGCAAGTATGCCTGGGGAAGCAGCAGGGCGAAGTAATGAAGCAAAGAAGTGACGAAGTAAGGACAAAGAGGCGGACGGATTCGGGATCGATCGCGGTCGTCGTTACGAATTGGGATTGATTTCATCTAAACCCGCACCTCTGAAAGCTGAGGGTGCGGCACCGAAGGCCGGAAGGCGCAGAAGTATTGTTCGCGCGGCGAGATAGCGGGTTCCGACGAGACGGATTTTGGCACGGACGCGGTACACTTTTTCGCTTTAGACGATGGGTTGGGCGATTGGAGAGTCGAGTTCAGTTATGGTGACAAGGATGAAACAAAGGTTGGTCGGAGAGTTGGCGGTCGTGGCGATCTGCGGGTTGTTGATGAGTGTCGGAGCCGCACGCGGCCAGAATTCGCCGGATGCGAAGGCGCCGGCCGTGGTGGAGTTGCGGGATCCGGATGCGCGGTATAAGGCGGACATTTTGTTGGTGGTGGCGCATCCGGATGATGAAGGGGCGGCGACGGCGTATCTGGCGCGAGCGATTGATGAGGGGAAACGGGTTGCGGTGGTGTACGGGACGCGGGGCGGCAACGGAGGGAATGAAGTCGGCACGGAGCAGGCGTCGGGGTTGGCGGCGATTCGGGAGATCGAGGCGCGGCGAGCGAATGGGACGCTGGGGATTACGAATGTGTGGTTTCTGGATGGGAAGGATACTGCGGGACAGGACGTGCTGGTGTCGCTGGCGAACTGGCAGCATGGCGCGGCGCTCGAGCAGCTTGTGAGGTTGGTGCGGCTGACGCGGCCGGAAGTGGTGCTGACATTTTTGCCGGGGACATTTATTGGTGAGGACCACGGAGATCACCAGGCCGCCGGAGTTTTGGCGACGGAAGCGTTTGATCTTGCGGGCGATCCGACCGTGTTTCCGAACCAGGTGGCGGAGCCGTTGATAAGGCTGGAGGCGTATCTGGAAGGGCTGCGACCGTGGCAGCCGAAGAAGATTTTTTATTTTCCGGACGCAGAGCGTGAAGACATTTTCAAAGGCAAGGGGCCGTCGTATTCGGTGAAAGAAATTTCGAAGTCGACGAAGAAGCCATACTGGCGTGCTTCGCTGGACGCGTTTCGAGTGCATCAGACGCAGGCGAAGAGCTTTGCGGACCGGCTGGACAAGATGGATGACGCGGCGATCGAAAAGATGATGGCAGCGGATGGATGGTCGAACGATCAATGGTTTGTGCTGGGGAAATCGCTGGTGGGAGGAGCGGTGACCGATCCGATTTTCGCTGGCATCGAGAGCGGGCCGATTGCGTTTCGGCGCGCGGCATTTACTGTGGAGGCGCCGAAGGGTGAAGTTGCTGTGACGCTTGCGGGGCCGTGGAGCTTTTACGACGAGTTCCGGCAGGCGCATCAGCTGACGCATTTGCCGCATCCGGAGCCGCCGGAAATTGCGTTGCAGGAAAATACAACGCTGATCATTCCGCTATGGATGCGGAATTCGACGAGCGAAGCGCGCGAGGTGATTCTGTCAACGGAATTGCCGCAAGGCTGGACGGTGACGAGCGGGGCGGGCAAGGTTAAGGTCGGAGCGAATGAGACAGCGGGAACGCGGGTGGAGATTGCGCTGGGTTCCTTGAGCGATAAGAAGAAAGGTCGCGATGAGGCGAAGGCGGTGACGGTGCGGGCGGAGGCGGGCGGGAAGAGCGTGGGAGAGATTGTGATGAAGGTGGAGTTGAGGAAGAAGGCGTTGCCGGAGTAGGAGAAAGGCGAAGCGACGAAGCAATGAAGTAAAGAAGTAACGACGAGGCGAACCCCGCATCGCTTCAAGGCTGAAGGCGCGACCCACAAGAGCGAGCAAGGTAGTCGGCGAAAAGGTGTGCGCGCTGTGCGATAGAAAATCCGCACCCTCTGAAAGCTGAGGGTGCGGCACCCAAGAAAAAAGCGAATCCCTCGCTGCGCTCGGGATGACAAGTTTGCTGCAGTGATGACATGCACCTCGGTGGTGTGAGGGCGTGAGACGAATTGAGGAACGTGAGGCGTTCCTGGGGTACAATCCCGCCTGTTTTGACTCGGCAAGGGAGAAACAGATGATGCGTTGGGGTCGGGTGGCGAAGTGTGTTTGTGCAGCGGTGGTGGCGGCTGCGTTTGGTTCTTCGGCGTGGGCGGGCGATGGGGAGACGCAGCCGGCGCGCGGCGCGAATCAGCCGGTGGATGAGGCGTACACCGCGAAGATCAAGAAATATACGACCGAGCCGTATTTTACATCACCGCTGGTGAACTATTTGCCGGCGTCGAAAAATGTGCCGACTCCGGAAGTCGTGCTGGGCGACGTGTCGGGCGCTCCGGGGATTTTGCCGTACGCGGAAGATGTCTACAAATATATGCGGCTGCTGGAGAAAGCTTCGCCAGCGCGCGTGAAGGTTTTCACGATTGGGCATACGGAGGAAGGCCGCGAGATGATCGCGGTGGCGATTTCGTCGGAAGCGAATCTGAAAAATCTGGAATCGAATCGCGCGGAGCTGGCGAAGCTGGCCGATCCGCGGACGATCAAACTGAATGATGCGGAAGCGGACAAGATCGTGGCGCGGGCGACGCCGATTTATTACATCACGGGGACGATTCACTCGCCGGAAACGGGTGCGCCAACGGCGCTGATGGAACTGGCGTATCGGCTCGCGGTCGATGAAAGCCCTTATGTGAAAGAGATTCGTGATGGTGTCGTGACGCTGATCACGCCGGTGGTGGAAGTCGATGGGCGCGATCGCATGGTGGACATTTATAAGTGGCATTTGTCGCACCCGAACGATTTTTATCCGTCGCTGATTTATTGGGGTAAATATGTGGCGCACGACAACAATCGCGATGCGATGGGCGTGACGCTGAAGCTGACGGAAAATGTGCTGAACACTTACACTGGTTGGAAGGCGCAGGTGCTGCACGACCTTCACGAATCAGTGCCGTACCTTTACGATAATACCGTCGGCGACGGACCGTACAACGCGTGGATCGATCCGATTCTAGCGGACGAATGGCAGATGATCGGCGCGCGCAACGTGGCCGACATGACGAAATTTGGAATGCCTGGCGTGTTTACGCACGGTGATTTCGATACGTGGTCGCCGGGATATTTGATGTTTATCGCGGCGATGCACAACGGGATCAGCCGGCTCTATGAAACGTTTGGGAACGGCGGCGCGGATACGAAAGAGCGGACGCTGGAGCCGGAAGAGTATGCTCGCACGTGGTACAAGCAGAATCCGCCGCTGCCAAAAACGCTGTGGTCGCAGCGCGACAACAATAATTACGAAGAGACGGGGCTGCTGACTTCTCTGCATTA
>JAFAZL010000590.1 GCA_019239815.1 Acidobacteriota bacterium | reverse complement strand
GTGGCGGGGTTGGTTTTGTTGGAGATGATTCGGTGACGGGAGGTGGTGCCCCCGAGACAGCGATTGACTCCCGTGCGAGGGTGCTGCAGATGGTGGGGTTGGTGTCGGGGTTTACGGCGGGGGCCTGGTTGGGGGCAGCGGAGGCGCCGACTAAGTTGGTGACGGTGGGGATTTCGCCGGTGGTGATTTCGCTGATTATGGTGATTGGGGTTTTTCTGGCGCGGTGGAGCGTGCCGGCGCTGATTTTGGGGACGTCGTCGATTCGAGCGGATGTCGCGCGGACGCCGCATTTGTTGATCTGGGCGATTTTGGCGGGATGTATCTGGGCGGTGGCGAATACGCTGACGATTTTTGCGATTCGCGACGTGGGGCTTAGCATTGCGTTTCCGCTGTGGAATTCGAACAGCTTGCTGGGAATTTTGTGGGGATTTGTATTTTTCAATGAGCTGAGGAATGCGGGTGCGCGGCGCTGGGCGGGCGTGCTCGGTGGAGTCTTGGTGATGTGTTTTGGGGCGTGGCTGTTGGCGGTGGCTTCGTCGTCGACGGCCGCCGGACCGGCGGCTTCGCACGCTTCGCGGGGGATTGCGGCGGCGCTGGGCGCGGGGATTTTGTGGGGGACGATGTACATCCCGTACCGGAAGGCGTATTTGACGGGGATGAATCCGCTGTCGTTCGTAACGTTTTTTACGTTTGGCGAAGTGGGGATGATGGGGACGCTGGCAATTTCGTTTACAGGGACGGCGGGGTTGTGGCGGCAGTTGGTGGATGCGAAGCAGGTTTTGTTTTGGTTGATGCTGGGCGGATTTGTGTGGGTGATTGGGGATTTGTTTCAGCAGTATGCGGCGAAGTATGTGGGGATCAGTCGGGGGATTCCGCTGTCGAATTCGAATCAGATTTGGGGATTGTTGTGGGGCGTGTTTGTGTTTGGGGAGTTGCATGGACGGAGCGCGTCGGCGTACGCGCAGGTGGTGGGCGGGTCCTTATTAATGATGCTGGGAGTGGGGGCGATTGCGTTTTCGTCGGCGACGGGGGCAGAGCAGGTTCGATGGAAGGATGCGGCGAGGAGAGAGTGCGAGAGGTATGGGTTGGCGGAGGAGTTTGTTGAGGCGCGGATGGATGGGCGGCGAGCGGATGGGGAGGCTGCTGCGAGGCGCGGAGTTTTGGATTGGGTCTTAGTTGCGGCGGCGACGGGAGTGTTTGTTTATTTTGCGGCGATGGCGGGAGTGCCGCGGATGGATTTTAGTTGGGTGGCGGCGGGGGTGTTGACGGTGGTGAGCGTTGCGATGTTGATTGGTTGCGGGGTGGTGATTGGGAGGACGACGGGATTCAGATAGAGACGTGAAGTAAAAACAGTTCACAGAATGGGATCAAGAGAGAGTCGCGTATGGCAAATCTCATCGATGGGCGTGTGGTTGACATCAAGACAGGGTCCCTCCACTGCGCGAGCCGACACGTTCGCGGGAGCGAACGTGAAAGAGAAAGCGTCGGCTCGCTTCGGTCGGGATGACATCTCTTTTGGCTTTGCAATAACTTGTAATTCGAGTTCTAACTTCGATTTGGCGGAGTGAACGGAAAAGTTCAGGCGGGGTGAAGATGGGGGCGGGAGTGGATTTGGTTGGGGTGGGGTTGAATGCGACGGACACGATTATTCCGGTGCCGGAGTATCCGGAACGCGGGTCGAAGGTGGCGTTTCGGTCCGCGAATGTGTTGCCTGGGGGGCAGGTGGCGTCGGCGGTGGCGGCGTGTGCGATGTGGGGATTGCGGACGCGGTATGTGGGGAAGATTGGGGATGATGCTGCGGGAAGGTTGCATCGGAAAGAGTTTGCACGATTGGGAGTGGAAGCGCATCTGGTTGAGGCAGCGGGGACGGCGAGTCAGCAGGCTTTTATTTTGGTCGATGACAAGGGCGAGCGGACGGTTCTGTGGAAGCGGGATGAGCGGCTGAAGTTGGAGCCGACGGAAGTGCGGCGCGAGTGGGTGACGGATGCGCGCGTGTTGCATGTCGATGGGCATGACACTGCGGCGGCTGCGACGGCGGCGGGTTGGGCGCATGAGGCGGGCGTGCCGGTGGTGGCGGATCTGGACGAGCTTTATCCGGGAGTGGAGGATTTGCTGCCGCGGCTGGATTATTTTGTGGCGAGTCGCGATATTCCGGGGCGACTGACGGGGAAGAAGGATTTGCGGAAGTCGCTGCCGGAAGTTTGGAAGACGTATGGTTGCCGGTTGGCAGCGGCGACGTTGGGTGACGAAGGAGTGCTGGCGTGGGATGGGGAGAGATTTTGGTATGCGGCGGCGTATCGAGTGAATGTGGTGGACTCGATCGGCGCAGGGGATATTTTTCACGCGGGATTTATTTATGGGCTGATGCAAGGGTGGGGGATGCAGCGGCAATTAGATTTTGCGTGCGCGGCCGCGGCGCTGAATTGCATGGCAGTTGGGGCGCGAGGTGGGATACAGCCGGTGGAGAAGATCGAGGAGTTGATGGCGCGTGGAGTGAGGTATGCGGCGGCGGTGGGAGTGTGACGAGAGTCGACAGTCGATAGTTGAAAGTCGAAAGTTCTGAAAACTACTTTGCAGGTTGCGGTTTGGATTTGGGAGGCGATCTGGATCTTTTTTGACGTAACCGCGAGCGCGACACGTCTTCCAATATTTCAAGGTTCGGCTGTCGACGATTGTGAGTTGTCGCGCTATCGCGGTTGACGAGATGGGCAGGTCGGGTTGCGCCGGGCGGCGGCCTGGGGTTTGGCGGACCTATAATTGGGGATCACATTGGGGTTTGTCCATGCTGCCGCAAAAGAGTCTATTTTATGCGCCGACGACGATTCATTGTCCCGTCGATCATTTGCGGATGACGTTTCGGTCAGGCGCGAATGTTTATCGGTGTAACTGGCCGGGATGTCCGATGGCCTACTCGATGGAGCAGGGGTATTTCCGGACGGGCGAAGAGCGAGATGCGAAGAAGCGTGAAGAGTTGTATGCGGACGAAGCGATCTGCCTGTGCGAGCGAGCGGACTTTCATCAACTTTATATAGGGGACTTCGCGGCGGGGCGGAAGGTGAGATTTTGGGTGTGTCCGGTGCGCGGGTGCGGATACGAGGTTTCGCAAAGATTAGAAAAGACAGAGAATGGATGGAGGACGGTCGGATCGTTTGAGCACACGTCGCCGGTGAGGTTGAGAAGATAGGAAGACGGCCGAAATAAAGTGTGGCCTTTGGCCCTACGGCACATCCGCCGTTTGGACAGTTTACGTCGGAGAATCGGCTCTTTAGAGTGGAGAGCACTGACAAAGTTGGGGTCGGATGAAGCAAACGCTCACCTTGATCGCGCTGATGCTTTCGGTTGCTGGAAGTGTGCGCGGGCAACAGGTAAAGATTACAAACAATAGTTACGTTGCGGCGTCGGGGCGATGGAAGAGCGACTCGGCGAATGTGAAGCCGGGTGATGCGTCGTCGCAGGTCGAGATCGAGTGCGATAAGAAGATTTCGCT
>JAFAZL010000588.1 GCA_019239815.1 Acidobacteriota bacterium | reverse complement strand
AGCACACACAATACACAAATTTCGCAATACGCCCCGCGTCTGTACAAGCTGCACATTCCGACTGACAAGATTCGCGACCTGATCGGACCGGGCGGCAAGAAGATCAAATCGATCATCGAAGCCACAGGCGTGAAGATCGACGTGATGGAAGACGGCACGGTTCATATCTTCTCGACCAGCGGCGCGGGCGGCGATCAAGCGCTGCAGATGGTGCGCGATGTAACGGCTTCGGCGGAAATCGGCAAGACGTATCTCGGCAAAGTCGTGCGGCTGGCGGAGTTTGGCGCGTTCGTCGAGCTCTTCCCCGGCACGGACGGCCTGCTGCACATCAGCGAAATCTCGGAGCATCGGATTCGCGATGTTCGCGATGAACTGAAGCTGGGCGACCAGGTCCTGGTCAAGGTGCTCTCGATCGAAGGCAACAAAGTTCGCTTGTCGCGCAAGGCGCTAATTAAGGAAGCGCGCGAGAAGGCGGCGAAGAAGGAAGCGGCGGGAGGCGGCGGAGCTGCTCCGGCGCCGGCTCCGACCGAGCAAGATTCCCACTAAATTGTAGTTGGCTCAAAGGCCCGGCGGCGACGCCGGGCCTTTTTGTTTGTCCGTTCACCCATCGACGGTACAATCCGCCGATGGTCATCATGGCGCAACCCTGCGAACTCGACTCCATTCTTGCGCTGCGAGACGCGTACCGGCTCGAGATGAGCTGTCATGTCATCCACGACTCGATTCACTCCCGTCCCGGCTGGACTCAGGAATATTCGCTGAGGATCGATGATCGCCAGGTCGGATACGGTTCCGTTGCCATCGCGGGACCGTGGCGAGAGAACCCGGCGCTATATGAATTTTTTGTCGCCCGCCCGTATCGCTTGAAATTGTTTGAATTGTTCGCGGCTTTGCGAAAGGCGTGCGGCGCCCGGCGCATGGAAACGCAGTCGAATGATGTCCTCACTACCGTTATGTTTAACGCCTGCGCGACGAACGTGCTGACGGAATCCATTTTGTTTCGAGACGAGGTGACGACCTATCTCGCACCCGTCGGGGCGAAATTTCGAACGGCGACTGCGGAAGATGGTCTCGACATATCCAGTCAGCAAGTCCCTTGGCACGGAGTTGTAGAAGTGGACGGCGCCATCGCTGCGACAGGCGGCATCCTGTTTCACTACAATCGCCCTTACGGGGACATTTATATGGACGTCCGCGAGGAATTTCGGCGGCGCGGGCTTGGCAGCTTCATCGTTCAAGAATTGAAGCGTGTATGTTACGAGGGCGGATTCAAACCCGGAGCGCGATGCAGCCCGAAGAATATTCCGTCGCAAAGAACGCTCCAGAAGGCCGGATTCGTGCCCTACGGGAATATATTGGTTGGTGACCTGCCACCGATCGAGGGCGCGTAGTCCGCAAAGAAAAAGCCCTCGCTCTCGCGAGGGCTTTTACAATTTCGATTTCAAGGGCGGCGCTTAGTTTTTACCGGCCGTCGCTGCTGCGCACTTCTTCTTGCAGTAAACCGCATCGAGCGCGCCCCACAATGCGTTCAGGGCGTCGTTCGCCGTTGACATGATTTCGTCTTCGCTCGAATCGGCAGCATGCTCTTCCAGCCAAGCTCGCCAGGCTGCGCGATGTGCTTTGTCGGCTTCTTCGTGCACCGAAAAATAAGCGAGCGCCTCGGGACGATCGATACCGTAGAACTTTTTCAATCCGTCGATCTTCGTCGCCGAAATCTCGGGCACCTGTGATTCGTAGGCGTACAACGCAGCCACCGCTTCCGCCACCGGCCGATCGCCGCAAATTTCGCGGAACGTCGAAACTACGGCTTGCGTTCCGGGTAGAGCAGGGCAGCAGCTAATGTCTTCTTCGGCGACCCCAACTGCCGACGCGAAATCGCGCCACAGCTGCGGATGCGGCGCCGCCGGATTCTCTTCTTCGGCGAGATTTTCCATCACGGTCGCACGCAGCGGACCTTCCGTTCGTGCGGCGAGAACACGGAGATGTTTGGGGAATGCTTCGACGTGGCGGTAATACTGCGAGGCGTACAACTGGAGAGACTCACGGCTGAGCTTGCCGGCTTGCCATTCCTGGTAGAACGGATGATTCAACAAATTTTTCTCGGCAATCGCCGCGTCCAGGCGATCCAGCAAATGGGTTTGCGCCATTGGTAGCCTCCAAAACGACGGAACACCGCAAAGCGGCGAAATCCGTCTCATTTTTCCGAGGCGGCGATTGTAGCAAAATTTACGAAAAAAGTTGAATACGGGAACGCCTTGAGAAGGAGGTTCGGAGACTCCACATGAGTAGAGGTGTACTAGTCCTTGTCTTGGACGCGCTCGATGCTGGCGCCGACAGCCTTCAGTTTTTCGACGATACGCTCATAGCCGCGGTCGATGTGGTATACGCGGTCGATTGTGGTTTGCCCACTCGCGACCAAGCCTGCTAGCACCAGGCCCGCGCTTGCGCGGAGGTCCGAAGCCTGCACCGTCGTGCCCGACAATTTTGCGGGACCGCGTACAACTGCTTTGCGGCCGTCGATGGTGATGTTCGCGCCCATACGAACCATTTCGCTGGCATGCAGGAATCGATTCTCGAATATGGTTTCGGTGATCACTGAAGCGCCGTGAGCCTGCGTGGTCAAGGCCAT
>JAFAZL010000063.1 GCA_019239815.1 Acidobacteriota bacterium | reverse complement strand
TGTCCGTCACTGGTGGATATGGTGGCGTGATCGATGCCGGTTGCTTTGTTCGTTGCTTTCACAGCTGCGCCCGGCACAACCGCTCCCGAAGGATCGATCACGCTGCCGTTGATTGCGCCGCGATACGTCTGAGCCGTCACTGGTAAGACGGCCGTAAAAAGAAACAACACCACCGCGAAGAATTTTTTCATCCCCGTCCCTCACAATCTAGTTTTTACAGATGGGCCGACCGATGCTGCCTTGGGCAGCCGGTGTTGGAGTGAATAGATGGGTGCCGGCGCTGTTGCCGGGAGACACTCTGAATTTCGGAACTTTGTTAGAAGCCGAAGCTCGAGGAATTGCTACAACACACGCCCATATTCGCCCCTGGGTGATCCGACCTCTGCTAGGAGGTGGAAGTAGTGAATCGGCGACACTGCCGAGGTTTGGCGAATGCTGCGCCTAACGCGGAGGCAAGTCAAAGTTAAACAATGCGTGGCTTGAATTTAGAAATTCGATGGGACGTTTGGTTGCGGAGCGGAGAAAAGACAGATCTCTCCCGCGAGGATGCCGATTGTTGAGATGGAAATTTCTTATTCTGACGACGGCTGCGTTGAATCGAGCTTCGCTTCCTTGGGCGCCGAAATCTTCTGATTGTCTTCGACCGAGAACAACCGGTAATCGTCGAAGTGATGCCGCCGGTGAATTCGGCGTCCATTAAAATCAAAAAATAACTCCGCGTTTTGTGGGAGCCACAACTCCTCTTTCTTCTTCTTGAATTGCACCGGCTCGTAGTCGATCGAAATGTGTTCAGCGGCCAGACGAATCTGGGGAACCGGACTCACCAGATCGGTTTCGATGCTCACCACCTGGAACGTGTCCGCTGCAATCCATGCGCGCCCGCGCAGTCCGACCGAGTAGACATTCTTGCCCACATTGTATTCGCGCATGCGCGCCGGCTTGTCTTTGCGCTGACGGAAATGCACCTGCCACACTTTGCGGTCGTGCCACTGAGTCAGGCCTTCGCAAGTCATCTCGTATTCGTCGCGATACACGGGGTGAAAAATCAGCACCATCGAGCCCAGTCCGAGCGACGCAAGTCGCTCGGGGAAAACGTCCAGCCCCATCGTGCCGTCGCGATATTCTTCGACGCGATACATTCCCGGCTTAATTTCCATCAACGACTCGACGTAGCCGTAGCGCCGCGATTCGCGCTTCGTGGTCAAGCCGAAGCGATCGATGACTTCATGATCGAGCGTTTCGGTAGCGCTGATGCGATTCACGCCGTCAATGAAAGCTTCGACGCGCTTCGCGGTTCCATCGCTGATCTGCTGCATCTCGCACGCGGTGCCCGTTTCGACCGGTGGCATGCTTTCGTCAACGTCCGGCGGCATCCACTTCGATGGTGGCAGGAGATCCGCGCGCGCAAGCGGCGTGGTATTTGCGACAGCGACCTCAGCCGGCGATGGAGGCATGGCATCGCCGTGTTCTGAAGGGCCCCCCATCCCCGCTCCGATCGAGGCGTTTACGGCTGCCCTCGCGGCGTCGCTACCGGCCGGACGTTCTAATGCTTCCAGCATCTGATGAGCTTCCTTCAGATCCGCCGGATCGACGCTCTCAGCAATGAATTTGCTCAATGCCTGTTTCGCTGCGGGGCGGTCATTCAGGCAAGAGTACGACTTCGCCAGAATCATCTCAGCGACCGTAGCGCGGTCCTTTCCAAGCTCAACGGCACGTTTCGCGTGCTTCGCCGCCTCGGTGCATTCCTGGTGCACCAGGTAGGCCTGGCTGAGTTGCGCTTCATAGCGCCATGAATTCGATGACGCTTCCGCGGCACGTTTGTAGTAGGTGATTGCCTCTTCGTACTGCTTGTTTTGAAGCGCGAGAGAACCCAATGCCGACAAGGAATAGGCATGCAATGGATAAATCTGAATTGCTTTCTTCCAGTACTCTCCGGCGTGAGCAAGATCCTTTAGCTGCACGTAGTACATGCCGAGGAAATAATTCACGTCGGGATTCGCCGGCGCGCTGTGATACGCCTTGTCGAGATACTTCTTCGCTTCGTCGGACTTGTTGGCGCGAAGCGCCTCGATTGCCTTGTTCAGTTCCTTTTGAGCTCCGGGCGCAAGAACGGGCGGACCCGATCGAGCCAAAGAAAGATCGGTCCCCGGTAGCGGCTTCAGCATAATGGTGACGACCTCATGGTCGCCGTTACTTCGAATCTCGACGGCTTCGTTCACCGTCTCAAAACCCGGCGCGATCACTTCCACGTTATACCGCGAAGCCGCCAAGCCCTGAAAGGTCGCCTCGCCTCGGCCAACCGTCATCTGCGTGGCAATCGTCCCCGCGTTGAAGGCGCTCAGATTGACGACGGCGTTGTCGTAGGTGGACCGATCAGGGAGTTGAACGCGAATCGTAATGGCACCGGAGATGGGGGCGTCTGGATTCTGTGTCTGTTGTCCAGGTCGGCCTATCTGGCCGAACGTCGCGGGGGCGCAGGCGAGGACGGAGCAGAGCGCCGCGGTCGCCGCTAGGTGACGTATCGAGAAAAACCATGATTCCCGGCGCTGCCGGCGAATGCATGGGCGCGCCTTCAAAGACGCTTGCGCGCACCGCTGGGAACCTGGGAACAGACCTGTGGGAAGCACGTACTTAGTGATCCTATGTGGATAATTGTACCGTCTTCCCTCAGACGGAGGCCCCCTTATTTTGTCGCTTCTATGTCGCCCACAGGAAAGCGAGGGCCGCCGGCAGGCGTTGGTTTTCTGGAAAAGTACTATTGACCCAGTACGACTGTCGCAGTACTTTGGCATTTCCCATCCCGGCCTGTTTTCCTGCGGAATCCCCGACCACGAGGTCATCATGGCCACATTGACTCAAACAAATCCGGCCACAGCCGCCATGCAA
>JAFAZL010000954.1 GCA_019239815.1 Acidobacteriota bacterium | reverse complement strand
CGACGCCTTTCTCCGCGTTCGCTCCCGTGAACGCGCCGGTTTACGCTGAGCTTCGAGGACCCGCGCAGTTGCGGAAACTCTCTGCGCTTCTGTTCATCATCGACTGAGGCGAACCGGACATAAAATGGAGACAGTCAGCGGAGAACTTCAGCGTTATAATCTAGTTAACAAAAGCGAAGAAATACCGAAGGATTGCAAAATCTCAACGCCAACTAAATCAATAACCTACACACTCTTAAGAACGCTCCGTGACCAACCAATTGAATCAAAACAACTTGCGCACTCTTCGGAAAACAACCGGGGTGTGGGGGGTATCGTCCCAAAACGGGAATCGCCAAAACGCAATCGCCCCTCAAGTCCGCGTAAACGGAACCCAAACCTGCATCTCGGTCGGCTTCCGATTCGCCCAGGCGTAGTACGGAATGAACGTCAAACTCTCCGGCCGAGTCTTCGGCGCCGCGCCGGTAGCATCGGCATACAGCGGACCTTTGTCGGCAGCGTTATCGTAGACCGCGCCGCTATGCTTCAACACCGTGACGCCTTCCAGCAACGCCGGCTTATGTTCCGTCTCAAACGCCTTCAACGATTTTGAATTCACAACGATCGCAACTTCCGAAAAATCCGCAGCCGCAGGATTCTGATCGAGCCCTTCCATGCAATACACGATCGGCCCGCGCTGCACAGCCACGCGTCCCAGATTTTCTTCCACGCGCGGATTCGACGCCACAATCTCCGCCGGCATCGGCAACGCGAGGGTAATCGTATCGCCCGGGGACCAGCGACGCTGAATCTTCAAATATTCTCCGGGTTTCGCGCCGTCAACCGCTTTCCCGTTGACCGCGACCTTTGCGCTTTTCGCCCAACCGGGGATGCGCACGTTGACCGCAAAGTCCGACGGCTCGGAAGGAGACACCGTCAACTTCACATCGCCGTCCCACGGATAATTCGTCTTCTGCACAACTTTCAGCGGCGTCCCGTTCTCAAGATGCCAGTCCAACGTCGAATTATCATAAAGGTGTACGAACAGCCCATCTTTGCTCGTGCTGTAAAAATATCCGGGCAGCGACGCAAATGTCCGCTCCAGGTTCGGCGGGCAGCACGTCGTGTCGTACCACGGATTCCGAATCTGCTCGCCCGAATCCGGATTGAACGCCAGCGGATTGCGATAACAATACGTTGTTCCATCGAGCGACATGCCCGAATTGATTCCGTTGTAGAGCGCGCGCTCGATCACATCGGCGTGTTTCGCTTCCCCGCTCGCCGCGAGCATGCGCCAGTTCCACATCATGTTGCCGATCGCCGCGCAGCTTTCTCCGTACGCCTGCGAGTTCGGCAGTTCGTACGCATCGCCAAATGCTTCGCCGTCGCTGCGCGCGCCCACGCCGCCCGTGATGTACATCTGCCGCTGCGATAAATCGCTCCAAAGCGTCGTCAGCGTTTTCCAATACGCCTGATCCCCCGTTTCGAGGTAATAATCCGTCGCGCCACAGCACGCATACATCGCACGCACCGCGTGCCCTTCCAGCTTCGTCCGTGTCGTAAACGGGATCCCGCAGTACATGTAAACAATTCGACTCGGCTCAAACTTGAAGCGGTCGTCGCCATGAAGAATGTACGCGGCGAGATCGACGTATTGCTTCTTGCCCGTCGTCCGATACAGCTCGATCAGCGACATTTCAATCTCGGGATGCCCCGCAACGATCGGCGTCTTGTCCGGCCCCGGCCCGTAGTTCGGAATCAGGAAATCATCGACCATCTTCGCGCCCGCATCGAGCAGTGTCGTGTCGCCCGTCGCGCGGTAATACGCAATCGCGCCTTGCAGCATGTGGCCGAGACAGTATAGTTCGTGGCCGTCGCGCTGCGTCTTCTGAAGCATGCGCTGCTCCGCGCGATCCTGAACGTAGTACGTGTTGATGTATCCGCTCGGCTCCTGAATCGCGACGACTTCTTTGATCATCGCCGCCGTCTCGTTGTGCAGCGTCGGTAGATCGCCGGACTGCAGGGCGAAGCCGACCGCTTCCACCCACTTATAAATGTCGGAGTCGGAATACACCGGCCCTTTTTGTGGCTCCGAACTTTTCCCCACGAGCCGCCGGAAATTATCCATGCGCCCGTGCTCGAGCAACTGATCGCGCATCGTCGGAATGCTGCTATCCACATTCGTCTTGCGACGCTTCGACCAAAAGCCTTCTTCGATCGTGACCGCGCGCACCGGCACTGAATGCAATTTCGCGTACGGTGAATTCGCCAAATTCAAAACGCCCTGATCGCGCCACGGCAGTTGCGTCGCATCGACGACGCCGGCCGCGGCCGGTGGCTTGCCCAGGGCAAACGCAAGCGCTGGATTCGTAACGTACGACGCCGCGGCAGTCGCCGCAGCCGTCTCAATAAATTTGCGACGCGAAACAGAATTGAATGTCGTCATCGAGCGTCCCCTTCTTGCTGGGCTTGAATCTCGTGCGTTACGACCGCGTTCGCGGCTTATTCTGCACCAAATCGCTCGCGCCGACTGCGGCTTTCTTTGCGGCGAACGCCTTCGACCACGCATGCCCTCGCTGTATCCCAGCGCCTTCCTTCACCACGACCAACTGATCGGCGGCAACGCTTTTTAATTCTTCGTGGGCGCCGTTCAGCCAATGAATCGAAATGTCGGCGACCTTTTCTGCGCCCAATCCAAAATGCAAGCGCGTATCGTTCGTCGAATAAAAACTCGATTGGCTAACTACTTCCTGTGCCTGCACTTTCTTCCCGTAGCGCACGACAACGCGCGCGCCAATCGCGCTGCGATTCGATTTGGTCCCGATCAATTTAATCTTCAGCCAGTGATCCGCGCCGCGCACATCGTTGCGCAGCAGTGATGGCGGCTCGTTCAAATTAACAATGACGACGTCGAGATCGCCGTCGTTATCGAAATCGCCGAACGCGCAACCTCTGCTTGAGTGCGGCGTTGAAACTCCGGGCCCGGTTTCGTCGCCCATTTCCTCAAACGTTCCGTTCCCCAAATTCCGGAAAATCATTCGCGGACACTTGTCCGGATACTGCGGAAAACTCTTCTCCACATTCGGATACACATTTCCCGCCACCAGAAAAATATCCGGATACCCGTCGTTGTCGAGATCGACGATTCCCGCGCCCCAGCAAATGAAACGCGTCTCGACGCCGATCCGCGCCGCCCGTGTCACATCCTCGAAATTCGCCTTCCCGTCGTTGCGAAACAATCCGTTGGCATCTTCCGCAAAGTGCGTCTTGAAAAGATCGATGTGCGAATCGAGATTGTAGTCCCCGATCCCGACGCCCATCCCGGCTTGCTCCTGCCCGTCTTCGCTCAGCGCCACGCCACGAATCACGCCCTCTTCGCGAAACGTTCCGTCGTGATTGTTCATGAAAAGCAAACTCGGCGTCGAATCGCACGCGACAAAAATGTCCGGCCAGCCGTCTTCGTCATAATCGCCAGCAACGACAGTCATTCCGTAGCTGCCTCGAAATTTATCGATGCCCGCTTCTTTCGAGACATCAGTGAATGTTCCATTGCCGTTGTTGCGATACAGCGAATGCGTGCCGTGCGTCAGTCCGCGCGGGCCGCACTCCACCGGCACACCTTTCCAATTGCAATCGATGTTGTCTCCCGGCTTCGGCACGCGCTTGAAATCGAAATCGACGTAGTTCGAGACGAAAAGATCGAGATGTCCGTCGCGGTTGTAATCGACCCATGTCGCGCCGGCACCCCAGCGCGTCTTTTCCTCGACTAATCCAGCGTCGCGCGTCACATCGGTGAAAGTGCCGTCACCGTTGTTGCGATAGAGTTTGTTTTGCCCCCAATACGTAACGAACAAATCCTCGAAACCGTCGTTGTTGTAATCGCCAACGCAAACGCTCGATGCCCAACCGACGTCGGTGAGGCCGGAACTCTGCGTCACATCGGTGAAAGTTCCATCGCGATTATTTTTGTATAGGCGATTCGAGGTGTTCGGCGGAGCGCCGGTGAGCAGCGTTCCGGTCAAAACAAAAATATCCATCCAACCGTCGTTGTCGTAATCGAAAAAAGCGCAGCCGCAGCCGGCGGCTTCGAGAATGTAATCTTTGTTGGTCGGACTTCCGTAAATTGTCGGAGCGGTCAGTCCGGCTGTCGCCGCAACATCGGTGAAAAACGCGTTGAAAGGCTTGCCGGAAGGCGCGAGTTTGGCTTGCGCTTTCGTTGTGTGCGTCGACATTCCTTGTCCGAAAAGACGAGACGCCGAAGCGAGCAGTGGGGCTCCCATGGAGAGTTGCAACAGGGCGCGGCGGGTCAGTTTCATTCGGTCGGCTGAATTCCAGTATGCCAGAATGCTGGCGCACCTGCGGAGAAGAGGAGAGCGAAAAGCTAACCGCAGAGTACGCCGAGGAGCACGGAGACATTGGCGAAAGACCAGCGGTCAGGAATGCAGATGGGATCCAAAGCGAAAATGAGGATTGTCATGGGCTTCGCCCTCGCCGTGGCCTGTCTGGCATCGGCACTTCTCGGCACGACCTTGCTCTTGCGAGCGCAAGAGAAACCGCCGGCAGCCAGAGTGAAGATCGAAGTGAATGCGGCGCGGACGGAAGGCGAGTGGAAATCGATCTGGAATTTCTGGGGATACGACGAGCCGAACTACACCTATGCGGCGAACGGCAAGAAATTGCTGCGTGAGTTCGCGCAGCTCAGCCCCGACGCAGTCTACATCCGCGTACACAATCTCTTCACGACTGGCGATGGCACCGCTTCGCTTAAATGGGGATCGACCAATGTCTATACCGA
>JAFAZL010000832.1 GCA_019239815.1 Acidobacteriota bacterium | reverse complement strand
CCGCCGAGTGCGCTTCGCAGGAGACGGTTTTCGTTGTGGCGAAAAACCGGGATGTCATAGATGAAGTTAACGGATGCGTTGTGGGTGCGGTCGAAACCGCCAGGGCCGACGTCATACAACCAGCCGGCGTAGGGGTTCGACACATTTTGCAGGTCTGCTCCGCCGTTGCCGGTGCCACCGACTGAGTCGATCGTGCGCGACAGCGTATAGAAGGCGCGCAGCGTCAGGTCACGTCCAACTTGCGAGCTCAGGTCGACTTGCAGACTGTTGTAGTGCGAGTTCGCCTCGTTCCTGGACAGGTTGATGGAATGAAAGCCCGGAAATGGAAGTCCGGGTGCCGTGTTGTAGTTCGCGCCGCCGATGAGGGCGCCGAGATAGCTCTCATTTGGCAGGTTTGCTTCGCGGTAGTCATTCTGGAAGCGGTTCGTGTTGCCAACGTACGCGACGCTCAGCACCGAACGAGCGCCGAGTTGACGCTGCACACCAACGCTCCACTGGTAGCTGGCAGGCTGCTTGTATTGGTCAATTCCCAGGCCGGTGATGCTGGCTGGGTTGATGGGCAATGCCGCGGCAGTACCTGAGGTGAGCGCCAGGTGCGGGTTCACGAGTTCCACAGGAACTGGCGTGTTCAACTGGAAGCTGAACGGGATGTTCGGGCCGGCATTGTACATATCGTTGCCCTGGATGCGTTCGTACATAATGCCGAAGCCGCCACGGACAACTGTTTTGCCGCTGCCGGTCAAGTCATAGGCGAATCCGAGACGAGGACCAAAGTTCGCCCAGTGATTGTTCACGAGCCCCTTCGGTACGCCGTTTTGCTCTGGGATGCCAATGCCATTCAGGTAGAGAGGCACGCCGGCGAGAATTGGATTCGGGCTCGTGCCCAGGCCGGGGCTGATCCCCGCGCAACCCGGATCGGCCGCACTGGCGCAGATCGTGCCGTTGGTGTTGAAGGTAGCCGCATTGGCCGGATTGTAGAGCGATGGAATGAAGTTGCCCATCCGGTCGTTGGCTTCATATGTGTGTGGCACGCCGTCCCAACGAACGCCGAGGTTCAAGGTCAGCTTACGATTAACGCGCCAGTTGTCCTGGAAATATGCGGACCACGACACGTTGTTCCACTGTCCCTTATCCTGCACGGCAAGTTCCTGATAACTCTTGGCGTCACCAAGAAGGAAATCGGCGAAGTCGTTGCCCGTAAAGGTGCCGTCGAAGTTGAAGCCGCCTTGTGTCTGTCCGAATAGATCCTGCGTCTTCTTGTAAAGCGCCCATCCGAAACCCATTTTCAGTTGATGCGCGCCCTTAGTCAGCGAGAGGTCGTCACGGAGCTGATAGTCGTCGGCTTTGTTCGACCATGGCCAGCTCGAGATTTCAAACTGCGTCCCGGTCGAACCTTTGAGGTCGATGTTTGGAATGCGATTCAAGTTGTTCGGTCCGGAGAAGAATCGCGTATTCGTCGCATCGTAACCCGACGGAATCGCGAGGCTGGCCAGGCCAGCGCCCGCAAACGGAACGATGTTGATGCGATTGCCGTTGTAGTTGAAGGCGACTTCGTTCAGGAGGTTCGGACTGATTGCGTAGGTCGTGTGAACAACCGCGCTGTACGATGGATTCCCGAACGTGTCACCGACGGTCGGAACGTTCGCTCCGCTCCATTGACTGATCGGGAAGCCTTGCGAAACTTGCTCGGCGATGAAGTGTCCGAAGACAGTGAACTTGCTGGTGAAGTTGTGGTCGATGCGGACGATCTCTTCTTTCAGGTTCGTCGGTGCGGTAGCCGCGCCGGTGAACTGATTGTTGGCGCCCGTCGGGGCGGGAAAGATACCGGCATTGAGCAACACGGTTGCGTTCGCGCTGATCATGCAAGCGGGAATTATGTTCCCAGGGAAGTTTCCCCCTTGGACGACGCCTGCGGGAGCTGCGCCACCGGGGCAATTCGCGAAGAGAACGCCCGGTGCAACCTGGGCCGTCGTTGGAACCTTGATCGCGGTCGCGTCGCTACTGAAGTTGCCGCCATAGGTTGCCGGATCGGGCACCGTTTGGCTGTTGGTCACGCTGCCCTGGATTAAGCGGCGCCACTCCATGTTGTAAAAGAAGAAAGTCTTCTTCCGATCGCGGTTGTAAAACTTCCCAAGAGTGACTGGGCCGCCGACGTTGAAGCCGAAGACGTTGAGGCGAAGTTCGGCGACGCGCTGAGGCGCGGGATTGAAGAAGTTGCGAGCATCCAAGGCGTCGTTGCGGTTGAATTCCCACGCCGATGCATGCAACGTGCTCGAACCCGACTTGAGCACCATGGTCATTGTGCCCGCAGAAGACAAACCGTAATCGGCGCTGTAGTTGGACGTGAGAGCGCGGAATTCAGCGATCGCATCGCTGGACGGAGCGATGCTCATACCACCCGCCCCCCCGCGATCGTCGTCTTCGCCCCCGTCGAGGAGATAGATGTTGTGGTTCTGGCGCAAGCCGTTGAATTCGACGTTAGCATCTCCACCAACCGGCGTATTGACGACGCCGGAGGACATGCCGCCGGCGCCGATGGCGCTGGAGGCACCGGGTGTGAGGGCAGCGAGTTGATACATACTGCGACCGGCGACGGCAATCTGAGAGATCTGTTGGCCAGTGATGACGTTGCTTTGTTCGCCGGAGTCCGCCTGCACGCGAATGGCGTTGGCTTCGACGGTGACGGTTTCCTGAGCGCCGCCGAGCTGCATCTGGAAGTCGACACGGGCGCGGTCACCGACCTGGAGAACGACGCCTTTCTGTTCGGCGACCTTGAAGCCGGAGGCTTCCGCCTTGGCGTCGTAGTGGCCGATTTTGAGTTCGGGAAGTACGTATTGACCAGCGTCGTTGGTCACGGTGGTATGAACAAGGTTAGTCTCAAGATTGGTGACGCTGATTTTCACGTTGGGAACCGCGGCGCCGGACGGATCGGTCACGGTGCCGACCAGAGTGGCGTCCTGTGCCATCACTGACGACGAGAGACAAAGAAACGCCAAAGCAAGGATTACGAGATAGTGCGATCGGATGTGTTTGAGAGCTTCCATTCTATCGAAGGGGCCCTTCGGCATCCGCGAAGATGAGACCATTCTTTCCTCCACACCCCGACAAAGATTGAAGTCACGTGCTGCCGCCGGTGTCTCGACGACATCGACGTGTTGCGTTGAAACCACGGTAGAGCGCGTAGTGGTCTGTGGCAATATCCACTTGATTGAAATCCGATATGACCACTAGAATTTCGATATGGCGCAAATCCAACAGGTATCGAATGGTCTGTCGCCGATCCTGGCGATTGACCGAAAAGAAGCAAAACCGCTGCATAAGCAGATTTATGACGGATACCGAGCGGCGATCGCGGTGCGTAGTTTGCGCGCGGGGCAGCAGATACCGTCAACGCGTGATTTGTCGCGCGAGTTGAAGATTTCTCGGATACCGGTGCTGACGGCGTACGCGCAGCTGTTGGCAGAGGGATATTTCGAGACGCGCGTAGGAGCGGGAACATTTGTTTGCAGTTCCCTGCCGGATCAACCGACCCGACGCGAGACGAATGGCAACGGGCGGGCTGCAGCGCAAGCAAAGTTGGGTCTGCGGCGCGTATCGAAGCGGGCACAACTCATACCGAAACATGAGGTCGAGCCGTGGTATCGAGGACAAGGTGCGTTCGGGCTGGGCCAACCTGCTTATGACGAATTCCCAACGCAGATATGGTCGAGCCTGGTGACGCGGCACAGCCGAGTGAAAGGAGCGGCGTCGCTCCACTACGGCGGCCCGATGGGATACGAACCGCTGCGCGAAGCGATTTGCGTCTATTTGAGGACGGCGCGGGCGGTGAAGTGCGATCCGTCGCAGGTGATGATCGTGTCGGGATCACAGCAGGCGCTGGAGATTTCATCACGCGTATTGCTCGATCACGGAGATGCGGCGTGGATCGAGGAGCCGGGATACTGGCTCACGCGTAGCGTGTTGAGGAGTGCGGGCGCGAAGATGGTGCCAGTGCCGGTGGACGAAGAAGGGTTGAATGTGGAGGCGGGAATTCGCATGCGGCGGAAAGCGCGCGCTGCGTTTGTGACGCCGTCGCATCAATATCCGCTGGGCGTGACGATGAGCGCATCGCGGCGGATGCATTTGCTGGATTGGGCGCAGCGGGCGGGCTCATGGATTATCGAGGACGACTACGACAGCGAGTATCGATTTGAGAATATGCCGATCGCTTCGCTGCAGGGGTTAGATAGCCACGCGCGGGTCATATATATAGGTACATTCAGCAAGACGCTGTTCCCCGCTCTGCGGCTGGGATATGTGGTGGTGCCGCCGGATTTGGTCGAGAGGTTTGTGGCCGTGCGGTATGCGCTGGATCTGACTTCGCCGTATTTGCAGCAGGCGGTACTGAATGACTTCATGCGCGAAGGACATTTTGCGCGGCATATCCGGAAGATGAGGGCGCTCTATC
>JAFAZL010000736.1 GCA_019239815.1 Acidobacteriota bacterium | reverse complement strand
GGCAAAATCATCTCCGCAAAGCTCAAAAAGTGCGCGTCGAAAGGATTGAGCGGCATCTGCACGGCATCGAACGGAAATCCGGTTTCGATCATCTTCAAATGGACGGCAGGATCCTTGTGGCCCGTGAAGCCAGTGAATCGCACCTTGCCTTGTTCTTTTGCCTTGCGAAGGGCTTCGGCAGCGCCGTTCGGACGGATGAACAATTCCGGATCATTGTCCCAACCAACACCATGAATCTGCCAGAGATCGAGATGGTCGGTCTGCAATCGCCGGAGCGACTGCTCCAGCATTTCGGTGGCTAGCCGCGCTTCGCGACCATGCGTGCACACCTTGGTCATCAAGAAGACTTTGTCGCGCCGCCCTTTCAGGCCCTGGCCCATCCAATCTTCCGTTTTGCCGCGATGGTATTCCCAGCAGTTGTCGAAGAAAGTGATGCCGCTATCCACGGCTTCCTGGACCATGCGAATCGCAGTGGAGAGGTCGGGCGCATCGCCGAGATGATGGCCACCGAACCCGAGTGCCGAAATATGGACATCGTGGCGGCCAAACGGCTTCATCGGGATCGCATCGTCACTCATCGGTTCTCCATTAACGTGTGGGGCCGGCGGGAAGTGGTTGGATGGCTATCACCGTCAAAAGTGTGGCAAGCGGCCAAACTGGCTTGTGGCAACAAATCCGGTCCATCTATAATGGCCGCTCCGGAGGTTGCGGGTTCAGGGACCCGCCCCAAAACTGAGCGAAGACCGAAGACCATGTCTGACGACCCATTGAAGCAGATCAAGCAAAAGCTCCAGGACGAAATCAACGCGCTGGAACACGAACTGAGCGTGGAACTACCCAAGGAAATCGCGGTCGCGCGAGCACACGGGGACCTTTCTGAGAACGCGGAGTACAAGTTCGCGAAAGAGCGCCAGGGGTTCGTAAATGCTCGGATCGGCGCTCTGAAAAAGCGCATGGGCGACCTGGGCATGCTCAACCTCACGAACATTCCCAAGGATCGCGCCGGGTACGGTTCCAAGATCATCGTGCTGGACATGCAGAAAGATATTAAAGTCGAATACAAGCTGGTCAGCAGCGAAGAGGCGGACGTCGAGAAAGGAATGATTTCGACGACATCGCCGATCGGCCGCGCCCTTTTGAACAAGAAAGTCGGAGACGAAATTCAAGTTTCGACCCCCGCCGGAAAGAAAGAGTTCGAAGTCGTTCAGCTCGTTACGATTCACGACGAGCCGTAGGTCTTCATCACATTACCGGATAACCCCTTGTAGACTTGGGCCGTCCTAGTGCTCAGAGTCGCTTGGCGCTTGTTCGTGAGGAACCATGTATTGGGGAGCAGGGCCGGAGTTGGGCATGTTGACGCTTCTCGGGTATGTCTGCTTTGTTGCCGGAGCCGTTTTGGTCTGGCGAGGGCGCATCAATATATATGTATGGGTGACCGACGAGGTCGGAGCCTATCGCCGGACCTTGTCGCGCTACACCCCGTCCGGCCCCTTCTACAGCCCACGCGCGGAATCGCGGTTGAAAGTCATCCCGAATCAGATGGTTCGCACGCTGAGCTGCATCCCGCGTAGCCGGTATAGCTGGGCGGCGTGCCTGATGGTGCTTGGTCCCGTTTTGGTACTACTTGACTTCTTCGTTTAGCCCTCCTCGTAGACAAACTTCTCCGGCACTGCCATTCTCGTAAATCGATGAAGCCCTCCCTCATTGTCCATGGTGGCGCGTGGGACATTCCCGACGATGCTGTGGAAGCGTGCCAGACCGGATGCCAGCGCGCGTTGGCGGCGGGATGGTCGATTCTGACGAGCGGAGGGAGCGCGCTCGACGCGATCGAGGCTGCGATCGTCGTTCTCGAGAACGAACCTGTCTTTGATGCTGGGTTCGGTTCCCATTTGAATCTCGACGGCAAGGTGGAATGCGACGCGATCGTGATGGACGGCGCGACGTTACGGGCCGGAGCGGCGGCGGCGCTGCAACGGATTCGGAATCCGATTCGACTGGCGCGGAAGATACTGGAGACTTGCCCACATATGATGCTCGTCGGCGAGGGGGCGGAGCGCTACGCAAAGACGAATGGGATGCCGCTTTGCGACAACAAGGAGCTGATTAGTCCGGCGGAATGGAACGCGTGGGC
>JAFAZL010000699.1 GCA_019239815.1 Acidobacteriota bacterium | reverse complement strand
GATATTTTGGGCGTCTTCGAGAACGGTGCCTGGTTCGACGGGGCCTTGGTAGATCTTGACGATCAAGCCTTTTTCGTCGATGAGAAACGAAGTCGGCAGAGTCAGGTCGCGGTGCCGATCGTAGAGAGAGCGATAGAGGATGTTGTAGATTGCAATCAGGTCAGCGTCGTAGGCAATGACTGGAAAAGAGAAATGGCTGTGCGTGGTGGATGCAGAAATCGCCTGATTCGCCGTTGGTTCATCGGCATTGATTGCGATGAGTTGAAGGCCGAGAGCCCGCCATTTTGAATACGTTGAATGTAACTCGCCGAGATTCTTCTCAGAGAACTGCGTTGAGGCCCAGAAGTATAGGAGAGTTGGTTTTCCGCGAAGCCCGGCGAGGCTTTGAGACTTGCCGTTCTGGTCTTGAGCCGAGAAATCGGGCGCTTCGACGGGCGCGAGCAGCCAAGTGCCGAATGAAGTCGGGGTAACGTTTGCCGCGGACCGTCCGGCAGATGAGGTGGTCGTTGGATTTGCAAAAGCTTTGAAAGGTTCGAGTCGTGGTGTCGTCTCGCCTTCCTCTATCCAGACGCGACAATTCACAGGAAGATCGCGGAGGGTTTGCGTTGTACCGCTGGGCCATTGAATCGTCGCGCTGATGGTTTGTTTGGTTTGGCCCAGTCCGAAGAACAATTCCTTACTGTGTTGTGCTAGGAATCCTGACCCTGCCTGCAGCACACGCGTGATCTGCATTGTGCCTGCATCGACGACAACGCGAGCACCGATCGCATCGCGGTTGCTTTTCTTTCCAGTCAGACGAAATGCAATCGCCGGATTGAGATCTTTCACGACATTTTTCAGAACGCGGAGTTGGGGGCTGTTGCGAGTCTTTAGAACAACTTCCAACCGGCCGTCGCGATCGAAGTCCGCAAGCGCAAAAGAGCGACAGTCTTCGATGAAATCGAGATCGACCACGCCAGAAACGTCGGAGAACGTGCCGTCACCGTTGTTCGCGTAGAAGACGTTACGTTCGAAGCCGCTCCAGGTGCCATCGGCGCGAACCAGCTCGTTAATGGCGTTCCAAGCCTGATCGTAGTTGTAGTTGGAGCGGGGCTCGGCGGGTGAATTTGCGACGACCTGGCGCCAAAAGAAGCCGTTCAGATCATCGCGTGCGGGAGCGGGGCCGGTAATCATGCCGTTCGCAATGTAAAGGTCGGCGTAGCCGTCGTGATCGAAATCCCAGGAATCGCTACACCAAGCCCAACGGCCCATCGCGGTGCCTGATTTTGCGGTCAGATCTTCGAATCGCTTCGCGCCGCGATTGCGGAAGAACGAATTTCCCATCGCATGCTTGTGGTAAAACGCGCGCGTTTCGGGATTCGCGTCTCGCTGGAAGACATCCTGTCGCGAAATCCGCGAGCCCGCAGCTGTCCACATATCCGCAACATATAGGTCTTGTCTGCCGTCGTTGTCGAAGTCGCACCAAGAGACACTCATACCCGCGCCCACGTCTTCGACGTCGGTTTCGGTGGCCACGTCGGTGAATGTTCCATTGCCATTGTTGTGATACAGATTCTTGCGGCCGAAATCGTTGACTACGTACAGATCGGGCCATCCGTCACCGTCATAGTCGGCCCAGCCGCAGCAAAAACTGAAGCGTGTGTTGTTGCGATCGAGGTTGGTTTCCTTCGTTACGTCGCGGAAACTGCCGTCGCGATTGTTGCGAAACATGAAGTTCGGCGGGCCGTTGTTCGCGTCGTAGTACGGAGTCGGGTAGCGGTACTGATCGGTGCCCTGATAGTAGATGTAGAGGCAAAAGTAGATGTCGAGCCAGCCGTCGCGGTCATAATCTGCGATCGCAGCGCCCGTAAAGGTGCCCTGTGGCTCGTTGGCGAAATGAAAAGCATCAGGCTTGAGCTGAAATTTTCCGTTGCCATTGTTGACGAACAGCAGTGGGCCCGACGTGCGTACGATGATCGCGTCCTGGCGGCCGGAGTTGGAGAAATCGGCGAAGAGCGCGCAGGCCGTGTTGTCTAGAATGCCGAGTCCGGAGCTTTCGGTGATGTCTTCGAACGTGCCGTCGCCCTGGTTTCGAAATAGGCGATTCGGCAAGCCGGCGGGCTGGCAGATGTACAGATCGTCGAGGCCGTCACCGTCAATGTCGGCGAACGAGACGCCGTTGTGGCCATAGATGTCGATACCTGAGGCGCCGTCGAGCACTGTGCGCCAGTGATCGATGCTTGGCAGAAATTGTGAAACGTAAGATGCGTTTCGGCCGAGAGTTTGGTGCGCGATGTCAGTGAATACCGGTGAAAGCGATTGGCTGCGCGTCTCATCGATGATCAGCCATTTCGTGACCATGAGTTGGCCGTTTGCGCTGACTGCCCATGTCAGATCCCAGTTGCCGATCCGTTGTTCGCGGTGAAATCCGTTGCCCGAGCCGACGAATTCGAATCGGACGCGAGTCTGAAGGGATGATGGGGTTCCGTTGGAACCGTTATTGAGCCGAATCTCAACTACTTGAAATTCGGCGGATTGCAGCTCTGAAAAGCGGGCCATTGAAGAGCGCCAATCTCGCGCCCACGCTGCCGGCGCATACGATCTTTCGGGGGCAAATCGGCTACGCGAAGCGTTCAAAAAAGAAGAAGTACGAACGCGCTGCGAGTCAGCGGGGATTGGCGATGTCGCGATCAGTGTGGCCGAAAGCACAATTTCAACTTCGCTTGTTTCAGCTGGCGATCTCAAAAGTGCGTTGGTCCAGCGATCAAGGACCGCAGTAACCTGATCGTGATATTTCTCAGCGATGAAATCGTCGAAGCCTGGCTTCACTTTGCGGAGGACTGCATCGAGATTGCGGGTCGATCGGTAGTGAGGGTTGATCTGATATTCGCCGTTAGGTAAGTGCGGGGGAGCGTTTCTGGGAACGAAGAGGGAACCGCTCGGTAAAAACGCCAGTGAAGCTCCTTGACAGGATCGCCGCAGGAATTCCCGGCGGCTGAGTTCAAACAGCCGACGTTTTTCCTCAGAGATCTTCAGGCAGAGCTCCTTTTTCGCGAGACGAAAAATTTAGCATCGGCATCCGAACAGGTCAATCGAGGGCCCGGACCCAGCTAATCGCCGAGGATTGTGCTCACCGAAAGAGCTATCTGCCACGACGACTGCGGCCGGTTCGGTGGTGCAACGCTGGTGGCCGCGATTGTTTTGGAGTTTCCACCCAGCGACAAAATGCTTTAAAATTAGGGTCGTTGTATCTGTGGGCGTGTAGCTCAGCTGGGAGAGCACCTGCTTTGCAAGCAGGGGGTCGCAGGTTCGAACCCTGTCACGTCCACCAAATTCCCTTGAAAAAGAGATGTGTGGCTGCCTTTTTCCCGGAGGCGCCGCAGTGGTTTTACCGCGGTTTTACTTCTTGCCATCGACCATCCCTCGCTTGATGACCGGTAGGATGAAGCTCAAGCAATCCAATTCGGTCCGTTTCAACATGCCTGAACCGCAACGCTCAAGACCACTACGAAGTACATTTCAGGCGCCGCGGCGAGGCAAACCTCTAGCAGGAAATTGGACGAGAAGTGGCGTCGCGAGAATTGTCCACTCTCCTGAAGTGCGGAAATACGCTTCGGACATGCGAACTGCCCATTGCGCCATCGGACCGGAAGCTCTCGCTAGTTTGCGATGAGCTCTTCAAACAAGTAAAGACGGAAAACTCAGTATCGGCTCCTCAAGGATATAAAGGTAGTTCCAAGCCCCTCGGCAAAGTCGACTCTGTCGGTGGAGGAGGACAATTCCACGGCTGGCGAAGAACGCCTAGTGCATATGCATGGGCAAATTAATTCAAACCGCGGCATACGGCGCTTCGGTCTGCGGAACTTCGATGGGCAGTTGGAGACGGATTTGGAAGCGGCCGGGGGAAGGATTGATCGAAAAACCGGGCGTATTGTGGCCATCGATCCAGATGAAATTGGAAAAAGAGGTAGTAGCAAACAGTAGAATCGAGTCGAAGCGGCCCAGTGCCCATGCCTTTCCAACACTACAACCGCTGGTTCGCTCCAGCCTGCGGGATCAGTGAATGTATCCACATCCAGGTCCGGACCTCAAAGCGCTAATTGAGGTCCTGCTTAGCAAGCAAGGGGCTCGTCAATCTGAGGTCTACCCGGGAAGATATCTACTACGATCACTTCTATTACCTCAGGGGAAGCAAGGTCTCTGCACCCGTAAAATGCGTCCTCGGTTGACGTTGATGTGAAGATTTCGAATTTTCGCCGCTTCGCCTTCTTGCTAGGGACGGAAGTAGCGGTGCACGCTAGCCTTCGATACACGGCAGCGGAACCGAAGACCCTCCGCATACCAAAGGCCGGTCCGAGAGCACTCCGGGCAGTCATCATCAGAACGAGGTATGACCAGAATCTCATCTTCTCAGCGTGTACAGGACTAACTCGACGCGACTCGAAGTTCCCAGCTTGTCGAAGATGTGCGAAAGATAGTTTCTTACCGTATGCTCAGTGACCTTCAAGTGCCTTGAAATCTCGTCGTTCTTCATCCCCTCTGCAACTAAACGAACAACGTCGTATTCGCGGTTGGTCAACAAAGCTAAAGCACCAGGCCTAGTAACCTGGAAAGGCCGACGCTTCACAACCATTTCCAGAAGCAATTCAACTTGATCTCTGCTGACCCAAGGGTCACCTCGGTGAACGGTTCGGATGCAGTCTGGTAGTTCGGTTAGGGAGTGGGTCCTCGCGAACACCGCTCTCGCACCGGTCCGGAAGGCGGCAGGCGGCAGGCGGCAGGCGGAAGGATTGATCGAAGAACTGGGCGGATCGTGGCTATTGATGCTGGGGACCTGGAAGGAGAGGTTGTGCCAAACCTTAGAATCCAGTGGAAACTCTCTAACGGATCCGCTTCCCGAAATTGGAACCGCTAGCACCAGGGCAAACTGACGACAAGATGTTTTCAGGCTGGCCTCGGTGTCAGGCGTTTAGGACTTGCGCGTTCATGAGGATACGAAGAAGTTTTAGTTTACGCTGATTGATTTTCACAGACGAAAGGAAATGGCGCGACCGCGTCGATCCTGATGACGCAGGGCGGTCTGTTGAGGTGCCACAGGTTGGTGCTACCGGGCTGCTTGACATCATATGACAAGTGCTTTATTGTCAGCCGTTAATATTAACATTATCAAAAAATTTTTTGCGTTGCAACTGTCTCCAACATGCCGAAGGGAGAAAGCAGTGCTTTGCAGGAACGTTCAAGGCACGTCTGCA
>JAFAZL010000674.1 GCA_019239815.1 Acidobacteriota bacterium | reverse complement strand
ACATCCGCCGCTAGCGCAATATTCATTCCGGCACCAGCCGCAGCCCCATTCACCGCAGCCACAACGGGCTGCCGCATCGTGCGCATCTTGAGCACAATGCCCATGCCCGACCGCAACAGCGGCTCGAGCGATTCTTTGTCGTTGTTTTTCCGGCCTTCCCAAATTTCTTTCAAATCGCCGCCTGCGCAAAATCCCTTGCCCGCTCCGGTGATGAGCACCGCATGAATATATTTGTCGATGCTGATCGCTGTCAGCGCTTCGTTGAGCGCCGTCGCCAATTCCGAATTGATCGCATTCATGCGATCAGGACGGTTCAGCGTGAGGATCGCCAGCCCATCCTCGACGGACTGCAGCAAAACTGCCTTTGGATCGTGCACCGGCTGCGGCGGCGTGCTCATCGCGAGCCAATCTCCACGCGCGTGTTCTCTTCCGCGTCTTTCTCGACGCGCTTCAGCAACTGTGCCAGCTTCTTGAAGTGCAATACTTTTTCCGACCGCTTGTCATCGGCCGCACCAGGAGTGGCGGGCAAAACATAAACCCGTGCGCCATAGAGCGATTCTTTTTGCAATCCAAACTTGCACTTTCGCTGCGCAAATTGCTCGTAGGTCAGCTTGCCGTTGAACGCAACCACGCGCGGCGCGAACTCTTCCAATTTCTGCGATAGGACGATCCGCCCCTCGGCGAAGTCCTCGCGCTTCAATTCTTCCACCGTCTTCGACGGCCGCTTCACCAGATCCGTCAACCCGATCCCGAACTCGATCACCCGCTTGTCGTCGTGATAATCGAACGGCTCGGGCATCACGCCGCTCTCATACATGATCGGCCAGAACGGATTGTCCCGCCCGGCATAGTAATGCCCCACCCGCACCGAGGATTCGGTGGGATTGCAACCGACGATCACCAACTTCATTCCCTTACGAAGATGGTCCGGCAATGTGCGCATTTGGTTTGGTTACCTGGACTTCAGAGTTAGGCCCCGATGAGGCCGGATCGCAAGTGCTGGGACGCGCTTGGGATAGGTGCTCCGAACTGCTGCCGCAAGAAACTCGCTAAAAAACCAAGAATGAGTCCGATTCCGAAACCGCAAAAACTCAAAAATCGCCGCGCCCGGGCACCGGTCTGAAACGACCTGCGAGGCGAACACGCTCGCCTTTCGCAGATATACCTTAGCAAATCCAATGTAACCCGCAGCCCAGACACCGTCAACACTGCCACAAGTTAGGCGTATGCAAAGAATCCTCAGATTCCTGAATCGTGGGCTATCACCGGATCATCGAAAAACTGGGCGTTCCTATATCCCAGGCAGAGTCGTGACCAGCGGCAATTCCGTCGCGATCGTCGCCATTCGGGAACTTTGATGCAGTGTGCTACCTTAAATGTCGGAACCGGCTTCGGCCCTACTTACTCGGCCGCGCTGACTACTCGACTCTTGGCGAAGAACCCGAAATTGAGCGCGCCCACCCCAGAACGCATCCCGTCGAAGATCGCTCGCGAAGACGAGCCTCTTCTCGTCAAAGCGGCGAAGTCCGGCGACGCATCGGCCTTTGAAGAGCTCGTCAACCGCTACGAGTCCAAAATCTTCCGCCTCACGATGAACATCACTCGCAATCGTGAAGACGCCGAAGACTCGATGCAGGAAGCCTTCCTCAAGGCTTACGCTCACCTCGAAACCTTTAAAGAAGACTCGCGCTTCTACACCTGGCTCGTCCGCATCGCCGCCAACGAAGCGCTGATGCGCCTGCGCAAACGCCGCCCGAATCAAGTCTCGCTCGACGAACCGGTACAAGGTGAGGACGATTTGATGCCTCGCGAGGTCGAAGACTGGGGACCAAGCCCCGAGCAGCGCTACGCGCAATCCGAACTACACGAAATTCTCGACAATGTGATCGACCAGCTCGATCCCGATTTCCGCACCGTGTTTGTGTTGCGAGATATCGAAGAGCTTTCGACTGAAGAAACCGCGCAAGCGATGGGAATCTCGGTTCCCGCCGTCAAATCGCGATTGCTTCGTGCGCGATTGAAACTACGCCAGAAACTCGATCGTTTCTTGCGCGACAGGAAGCCCAATTGAACTGCACCGGCGTCATTCACGAGATCTCGAGCTACATCGACGGCGAGCTGGAAGCAGCAGTTCGTATCGAGCTGGAAGAACATCTTCGCGAATGCGAAGGTTGCGCGATCATCGTCCGGCAAACCAAACTGACAGTTCAGATTTTCTGTGACGACAAACCTGTGGAACTACCGACAGAGGTTCGCTCGCGGCTCCATGAGACCCTGAAACGCAAACTTCACAAATCGACTTAGCCTATCCCCTCGTTTCATTTCTCAGCCAAATCGGCGTAACCTCTTTCCAACCCTTTTCATCCATTGCAGTGCGGAATTCAGGATATTCAGGAGGTTCGATGGCCACCAACCAAGTCGTACTCATCACCGGGTCCAGCACAGGATTCGGCCGGCTCTTCACCGAGACTCTGGCGCGCAAGGGCTACACGGTTTTCGCAACCATGCGCGATCCCGGCGGCAGAAACGCCAAGAACGCCGCCGAACTCGACGCGCTCGCCAAGAAAGAATCGCTCGCGATTCACGTCCTCGATCTGGATGTCACGAAAGACGACTCTGTCGAGAAAGCCGTGCGTGCCGCGGCCGACAAAACTGGTCGCATCGACGTAGTCATCAATAACGCGGGCTTCCCCGTTGTCGGCCTGGCCGAAACGATCACCGTCGATCAGGCACAACGCCAATTCGACACAAATTTCTTCGGCTGCGTGCGCGTAAACCGTGCCGCGCTTCCCTATATGCGCAAGCAGAAGAGTGGCCTGCTCCTGCACATCAGCAGCGGCGCGGGACGTCTCGTGTTTCCGACGTTCGGCATGTATTGCGCCAGCAAGTTCGCGCTCGAAGCCTTCTCAGAGGCGTATAACTACGAACTCGCTGGCCAGGGGATCCAGTCGATCAGCATCCAGCCGGGCGCCTATCAAACCGCTATTTTTGGACGCATTGAGGTGGGCGACGACAAATCGCGCACCGAGACGTACGGAGGCGCGAATCAAATCCTCGGCAAGATTAGCGACGCCCTGACCCAGTCTGCAGGCAACGCTCAGGAAGTCGCCGACGCAGTGCTCCGTATCATCGAGACTCCGGCTGCTCAACGCAAACTCCACTATCGCGTCAGCCCGCAAGACATCGGTGTCGATGCTATCAATGACTTGTGCGAGCAAACGCAACAGCGCGTCTTGGAAGCGTTCAATCTCGTTGAAGAAACGAAGTTCGTGCAAAAGGGCGTCGCAGCAACAAATTAAGTAAGGAAGACAGCTTGGAGTCGTATCCACCGGGAGCCGTTGGAAGATGAAGGGCGTCTCCGCTCAATCGCAATTTGTCACGGCGAGTCGCCTATCAAGACACGCATTCTTTCGATGCGCTCTCCTGACCACGGCTCTTTTTGTTTTGGTTCCGCTCAGCCGAGCCCAGCAAATCCCCGCCACGCAGGCAAAAACGATCGCAGGCTCATCGGTGAGTTTCCCCGACGCTGCCAGCAGCAAGCCCCTGCTTTTCGTCGTCGGCTTCTCTCACCAAAGCAGCGGGCCTTGCCAGGCCTGGGACAAACGCCTTGCGCCTCTGTATCTCAACGACTCGCGCATCCTGTATTACGAGGCCGCGGATTTCCAAGGCGTTCCTTCGTTGATCATGAAAATGATTCTTCATGGGATGAAGAAAGAGATCCCCGCCAACGAGCAGTCGCGCTTCGTGCTTCTCGACGCGAACGAGGATCAGTGGAAGAGCGCTGCGAAATATTCAGCGCCGAACGAACCGTATATCCTGCTGGCAAATCCCGCCGGCCATATCGTGTGGCAAACGCACGGCGCAGTAACCGACGACCAGTTCGCCGCCCTGCAAGCCGCGATCAAAGCGCAACTCGGCAACTAGTGGAACCTCATTGGCCGAACGATCCCGCCTCTCAAGGTGTTGGTGCGTTCCCTCTCGGCGGGGTCTATACTCGCGCCATGAAAGCCTCGAATCGACTCCTTCGCATCGCAGCAACAGGCGCAATCTTATTCGCCTTCGTGACGTTCGCCGGCCACCTCTACCTCCCCGGTCAAGACAAATCCGGATTCCCCGACAGATACGACGCCGTGCAAGACGCGCCGAACAGCCACAGAGTAATTTTTGAAAACGAACTCGTGCGCGTGCTGGAAGTGACGATGCCCCCGCCCGGCAAGACCGAGCCAATGCACCATCATCGCTGGCCAAGCTTCTTTCTCGATTGGGACACTGGCGGCCCGTCGCCGCACATCCGCTACCATCGCGGCGATGGCACCGTCGTCGATCACCCGAGTCAACCGTCGCCTACGCATGCGGGTCGCTGGGTCGTGCGTTGGATGAAACCCGAACCACTCCACGGAATCGAAACGATAGAGCTACCGCCAACTCCCGACGAACGCGGCATCATCCGCGTCGAAATCAAATGCAAACCGTAGCTAAATTCCGCCTGGGAACGGGAACCTTTTCCTTTCGCCTCCAGTCGAACTTAAAGGGAGGCTAATATGAGCCACACCAAGACACATAACAATATCGACACCGCCGTCGCCTACTACCAGGCGATGAACGGAAAGAACGTAGACGGAATGGCGAAGCAACTGCACGCTGATGTTGAACTCGTCGGCCCGATGGACAATCTGAAGGGCAAAGAAGCGGTGCTCGAATCCGCGACCAAGCTATCGAAGATGCTGAAAGGCATCAACATTCGTACGAAGGTTTTCGATGCTGATCACGCCGTTCTTACGTATGAAATGCATTTTGATGAACCGATCGGCATTTGCCGGACTGCAGCGGTGATGTCATTCCGTGACGGCTTGATCGCACGAAATGAGCTCTTCTTTGATACAGCGCCTTTCAAGAAGAAATAGCGAAGCGGCTACACTTCCTTACTGCGCGGTCTTCAACGTCGGATACTTGATGCCGAGCTGATCTAGATACGTTTTATACTTCGCCGGGTCGTAGTAATACTTCTTCAACTCTGTCCGGAAGGCGTCCATCTTGCTTTTGTTCATTTCGATCATCGGCCTGTCATCCGGTGCCAGGAATGACTCGTAGTGAATTTCCTTCGTCTGGACGTTGTGGAAGTAGTCCCACGCCTGCGTGACCAGCTCCGGCTGCAACATAAAGTCGAGCGCGGTCATCGCCTGAACCTTTGCTCCCGCCGTCGATCCTTTGTGAGCTATGGGCGTGGCCATAGCAACCGCGTTCGGCCAGCTATGACCGGGCAAGTTCGGAATGTTTGCCGGGAACATCAAATAAACCATCGGCACATTCCACGAAATATCGCCAACGTCATCGGAGCCACCACCTGTGGGATTTTTTGCGGGCTCCTCGAGCGGATCGACTTTCGTTTTGAGACCTTCCTCTTTCGCGCCGATGTCCTTCTGCAGCGCTTTGGCCAACTTCTGGTCGTCGTCACTCCACTGCGGCATCCCCACGGCTTCGATGTTTTTCTGCTGGTCTTCCGCGATTGTTTTGTTGAAATAGGGCGGCCAAGCTGACCCAACGAGACGGTGATCGACGCTGGTGCCGGTCATCTTAGCGGCAGCATCCGCCATCGTGTTCCCAATCTCGTAAAGATCTTTAATGTGAGAAAAATCGAGCTCGCGGAAGTAATACCAGACCGCGGCCTCACTCGGAACGACGTTCGGCTGATCTCCGCCGTTGAGGATGACGCGATGCGACCGCTGAGCCGGACGAAGATGCTCGCGCCGATAGTCCCAGCCCGTGTCCATCAGCTCCACGGCATCCAGCGCGCTGCGACCTTCCCAGGGACGAACGGCAGCGTGAGCCGCTTTGCCGTGAAAGAAATATTGAATCGAAACCAGCCCGCTCCATTCGCCATTTCCCATTGCGTAGGACGTCGCGAACTTATCCCAAACGTGTGAACCAAGAACGATATCAACGTCTTTAAACAGGCCAGCGCGGATGTAGAAGGCTTTTGTGGCGACAAGCTCTTCCGCGACGCCGGGAAAAATCTTGATCGTGCCGGCGATGTCATGCTCGGCCATCATTTTTTTCAGCACTAGCGACGCGACAACATTCACCGCCATGCCGGAGTTGTGACCTTCGCCGTGCCCCGGGGCGCTTTCGACGATCGGATCGTGATACGCGACACCCGGCTTCTGCGAAGCCCGCGGTATGCAGTCAATGTCAGTGATGAACGCAATGACCGGCTTGCCTGAGCCGTAGGTCGCGACCCACGCGGTCGGAATCCCGGCGACGCCGCGCTCGACCTGAAAACCGTGTTTCTCGAGCAGCCCGGTCACGTACCGCGACGTTTCAATCTCCTGGAAGCCAAGCTCGCTGAAGCTGAAAATCTGATCGACCATCTGCTGCGTCAACGTTTGCATCTTGTCGACTTCGGCGACCGCTTCGGACTTGAGCGCAGGAAGATTCGCAGCTTGCGGACCTGTCGTCGACTGTTGGCCAAACAGGACGACCGGGAATGCGAACACACACAGCAATGCGAAACAACGAAGAAATTTGGACATTTCGATCTCCCGACCACAGGAAAGTGCGTGGCGCATCATAGCGCGAAGGCGAGGCGGGGAGATAAATCTTGTGGTTTAGTAGTCGGTAGCAATTTTCGACTGGTGGTCGTGCCAGAGCGGGAGCTCACGGCCGACGTTTTTCGCGAGAGCCACTTTGTAGACCTTCATCGCGACCGCCAAGTCCCACGAAGCAATGCCGTTTGATTTGAAGAGTGTCGCTTCAGTGTTGCTTGTGCGTCCGGTCACTTTACCGGCAACGACGTCGGAGAGACGCTTCACGCCGGTCCAGCAGGATTCGTCGCCATGAAATGCAATGATGAGATCGCCGGCTTCCTGGCGGGATTGCTCGACCGAATCGACGACGATGACGTCGGCGCTCGCGACGGCTTCATCGTCGAGCTCACGCTTATGTGCGTGATTTGCGCCGATCGCGTTGATGTGGACGCCTGTTTCGAGGTCGGCGCCCTTGACCACTGGATTCGCAGCGGTCGTTGCCGTACAGACGATGTGCGCCGCGCGGACCGCTTCGCTCGCCGATGCTGCGGCATGCACTGGAACGCCGATGCGCTTCGACATCTTCTCGCAGAAGGCTTCTCGTCGCTTGGGATCGCGGCCGTAGGCGTACACGATTTCGAGCGGCTTTACCGCGGCGATGGCCTCGAGCTGCGTTCTTGCCTGACCGCCGGTGCCAATGATGGCAGCGGTCTTTGCGTCGCGCGCCGCTAGATATTTTGTGGCGACCCCGCTCGCGGCGCCGGTGCGAAGCTGGCCCATGTAGTCGGCCTCGATCAACGCCAGCAGATTACCGGTGGCCATTTCGTAAAGCGGAACGAGGAATTGCAACTTGCCACGGACGTAGGTGTATTGCTTCATGGCGATGAAACCGTCGGTGTGATCGGCGGCCGCCATGTAGTGGAAAAAATTGCCGCCGTTAAACTCAAACCGGCGACGCGGATGGACGACGACTTCGCCGGTGGCCTGTTTGCGCGAGATGTCTTCGACGGCCTCGACGGCCATCGGCATCGTGAGCAGACGGCGGACTTCATCTTCGCTGATGTGCAGCGTCATCGCATGTCTCCGACCAGAGCTTGCGGTTCAGAAACTATCTCATAGATGCGGAAAAGTTCAGAGCGGCACCGCAAGGTGATAGCGCAGCGGCGCTATCGCGATATTCCTTTTGAGGACTTGGCGCGGCTTGATTTCTGCGGCGTTTCGCCCGGCTCGCGAATGCGGCGGATCACCGTTTGAATCAGTCGATAGGTGCGCTCTCCTTTGTCGCCGTCGAGAGTGTGAAACTTGAATTCGGGCTCGCCTTTGGCGTCCTTACCGACGATCACCGGCAGCGCGCCGCACAAATTGTTTTCGATGAACGCGGTCTCGTAGCGGCTTTTCCGTGCGTCCCAGGTGTACGCGCGGAGCGTCGTGAAATCGCACGCCTGGCCCTCGGGACCTTTGGTGCCTGCGACGAGATACTGCGGCTTCTCGCCGCTCGGATCGGGCACGCGATTGAGCTCAAACCAGGCGACGGCGCGGACGTTTGCCGAGTTGATGCCTTCGCGAACCGGGTCGGGCAGATCGAGCTCGACGAAACGCGCGATGACCCATCCCGCGATGGGAATGCTCTGGTCGCCGGGGCGCGTGGTCGTGTTGGTTTCCGCGGTGCGCGCCGCAGTTTCTCCCGGCGGGCGGGTCGCCACCGCGCGGACGAGATACCAGTCTTCTTTCTTGGCCGGAACGTCAGCCCCAGTATCCTTTTCGTCCGTCGTCTGCACCCAGTCGCTGACAGCGCGGCCTACGACGTCGACCGGGACGCCGCGTCCGAATTGATAGAGGCGTGGCTCGGTCCGTCCCGGCTGCACGCGAAGATTGGTCTGCACCTTGGTGCGGCCGTGCGCTTGCGACGGAATTGCTTGCGCTTGCTGAAGCAGCTTGGCACTCCGCATCCAGAGCGAAGGCTCGAGGAGTATGCGGCCGTCGATCCATCCGACTTCGCCGCTGGCGGTTCGAACTTTTACATTGTCGTTGCGCCGCGCCAGGATTTCGACGTGATCGCCGTAGTGGAGCGTGTTCACGGGCTCGCGCACCTGCGCAACGCTGCTCCACAGCGTGACGCTGCGCTCGCTAATGTAGCCGTCGCCGACGGAATCGTGCTTGGGGCGCAGAAGCCACGCAACGACCACCACAACGATGAGAATCGGGATGGCGACGAGGAGTTTTCGTCTCATCCGAGGCGACCGGATTGCCGTGACTGGTGACTTTTTACTGGTGACTGGTCGAAGACTTCACCAACGAACACGGCATACTTGTTGTGGGGACATTCCACGAGCGAACTTGCTCCAGATGCTGCGGAAATCGCGCCTGCCACTCAAGGCGGCGCGGTTGAACTGTGTGGCCGAGCGATATCTTTGTGTCGCACTAATTGTAACCGATTCGGGTGTGGAGCAAACCGATGCTGGTCGAAGCTGTGCCGTAATTTCCGACGGTGATGCGCATCTGAGCGTGTAAGTGAACTGCGCTGGAGAAATTGACGTCGAAGAAAATCGGGAAGCTGCTAGAGTTTGGTGCGAAGGGCAGAACCGAGGTGCATAGCGCCGTGGAGAACATTCGGTGAAATTTTTCGACCGGTTACAGCCGTTGGCATTGCTGGTATTGCGCGTGGCGCTGGCGATTATTTTTGTTTTTCACGGGTATCCCAAGCTGACCCACACACATGGGGACTTGCAAAGGATGTTCATCGAACATGGGATGCCGGCGTATTTCGTGCTAGTAGCCGGGGTGATCGAGACATTTTGCGGCGGATTGTTGTTGGTGGGTTTGCTGGCGCGGCCTGCGGCTCTGTTGCTCACGCTGGAGATGAGCGTGGCGCTCTGGAAAGTGCACAGCGTGCATGGGATTTATGCGGTGCGGGACTATGAGTTTCCGCTGGCGCTGGCCACGGCGTGCTTGGTGTTGGCGAGTGTGGGAGCGGGATTAATTTCGGTCGATCATTTTGTGTTTGAGGGCGGAGGCGGGCGGTCGGGTGGCGGAAGTTACAAGCCGCCGAAAATCAAATACAAGGGCCGAAAGAAGGATCGAGACTACGACGAGTAGGGGCGCGGACGTCCGCGCCCCTACCACTAGAATTCAGCGATTAGCGGGGTACTGGTTGCGACGTTACCGGCGTTGCTGCCGGGGCCTGCGCATAGCTCACGCCGGTTGGTGCGAGCGGCAGCGCGATCCAGAGGATCACATACGCGAGCAGTCCAGTGCCACCGAGCAGGAACGCGAGCAGCCAGCAGACTCGCACGATCGTAACATCCACGTCGAAATAATCGGCAAGTCCGGCGCAAACGCCGCCGATTTTCTTGTCGGTGCTGCTGCGGACGAGGCGCTTTTTGCCGCCGGCTTCGTAGTCCGCGCCGAAGGCGTGTTGAGAAGGCGGTTGCTTGGCGCCGCAGTTGTAGCAGAAGTTGGAGCCGTCGGTGATGCGCCGCTGACAGTTCACGCAAATCATGGAAGCACCTCCACAGAGCCGGTCAGGCTATTTCTACCACTAGATACGAGGGAGGTGGAGAAAAAGTTTCCTTCAGGCCGCGCGTGTCAGGCGTTATGTCAATGCAAAATCGGGGTTTAGGTTGCCAAAGATTGTTGGGCGAGCACCGATTGGATCGATAAAGCTCGGCTCTATTTGTCACCCTTCTCATCCTGCCTCCAAAACCTACAGTATCGACACAGCGACTGGTTCGCGATTCGATGATTCGACGGTGCAAACTGCAGCGCTATCACGAACGCAAACGCAAAATTGGCAGGAGACGGCCGAGCAAATATGTATACCTTATTTCTGAAATACACGATTGATCCGGACAAGCTGAGCACCTGGAAAGAATACGCTGCCGCAGAGTTAGCACCGATCACGGAGAGCGGCGGCAAGATCACCGGTTATTACGCGCCGACGTAGTTCGCTGGTGCCACGAGCGAAGCATTCGCCACCATCGACGTGGGCACGATGGCTGAGTACGAAGTCTACCGCGCCAAACTGGCGGCGCATCCTAAGCACAAGGAGAATGTCGAGCGGGTAACAAAGGAACGGGCGATTCAGTCGATTTACAGAGCGATCATTCAGCGCGTTGAAGCCAAGGGGACGAACCGGTGAGCCAGACTCCGGCGATGCCAGTGATACCCGGATACGACTTTGGCAGCGCCCGAAGCGCGATTTCTCCGCTGACGTTCGACGAGCTTCACCAGTTGGAAGAGACTGTAGGGTGGTCGGCCGACGATGCGACGCTGCTTCATCGACACGAAGATCTATTTCGTAGGCACGCGGAAGCGATGGTGGATTCATGGCGAGCCCTCATCGCCAAGTACTCGTACCTATGGCAATGGTTTGCCGGCCCCGACGGCAAACCGGACGACGCATATAAAGCCAGCGTCAAACGCCGATTCGTGCAATGGGTTGTCGATGTCGCAATTCGGCCGCACGATCAAGCTTGGCTGAACTATCAGGAGGAGATCGGGTTGCGGCACACTCCGGCCAAGAAGAACAAGACCGATGGGAAGGCGACACCACCAGTGGTGCCGATGCGATATTTGATTGGATTTATCCCCATTGTGCTTCCCGTGCGGAAGTTTTTCGCGGAGGAAGTTCCGAATGCGAACGAATTGGATGCGCTCGAAAGCGCGTGGACCAAAGCTGTTCTGCTGCACGTTACGCTCTGGTCGAGACCGTACGCAGTCGACGGACTGTGGTGAGTTGAAGGCGTCTGCACTGATTCGCCGTCAGTAGTCGAGGATGTCTTTGACCGCGGTGACGATGGTTTCGGTCTGCGGCAGGATGATGTCTTCGAGCTTGGGCTGGTAGGCGCAGAAGGTGTCCATTGCGGCGATGCGCTTAACAGGGGCGTCGAGTTCAGAGAAAAGCTCTTCGCCGATGCGAGCGGCGATTTCGGCCCCGTAGCCGAAGCTGCGCATATCTTCGTAAGCGACGATGACGCGATGATTTTTGCAGACAGTCGCGGCGATCGCTTCCCAATCGTAGGGCGACAGCGAGCGAAGATCGATGATTTCGACGTTGATGCCTTCGCGCTGGAGCTGCGCGGCGGCGACTTCGGCGCGGTGGACGATTGCACCGTAGGTGATGATGCTGACGTCGGTTCCCTCTTTGACGATGCGTGCTTTACCGAA
>JAFAZL010000630.1 GCA_019239815.1 Acidobacteriota bacterium | reverse complement strand
TCCTGCACCGGCTGCATGAAAAGCGTGATGCCATCGACCTTCGCGACTTGCGGCTGCAACCGGCGAATCACATTGGTCGCCGAAATATTGTGCCCGCGCTGTTTCAGCGGCTTGAGATTGATCTGCATGCGACCACTATTGATCGTCGCGTTGGTGCCGTCGATGCCGATGAACGAAGTAAGGCTCTCGACCGCCGGGTCTTTCAGGATCGCAGTTGCAAGCGCCTGCTGCCGCTGCGCCATCGCCGTGAACGAGATGTTTTGCGGCGCTTCGGAAATGCCAAGGATCAAACCCGTGTCTTGCACCGGGAAAAATCCTTTCGGCACATAAATGTAAAGCAGGATCGTGGCGACCAGCGTGCCTACCGTAACCAGCAGCGTCGTCCTGCGGTAGCGCAACACGAATTGCAGCGTCTTCCCGTAGAACGCGATAACCGAGTTAAATCCGCGTTCCGATACGCGATAGAACCAGCCTTGCTGATCTTCGCGCTGATGCCGCAGCAACTTCGCCGACATCATCGGCGTCAGCGTCAGCGAAACAAATGCCGAGACGATGATCGTCACAGCCAGTGTGATCGCAAACTCGCGGAAGAGGCGGCCGACGATGTCGCCCATGAACAGTAGCGGGATAAGCACCGCGATCAGCGAAACGGTCAGCGACAAAATCGTGAAGCCGATCTGCTCCGAGCCTTTCAACGCTGCTTGCAGCGGCGATTCGCCTTCCTCGATGAAGCGGCTGATGTTCTCGATCATCACGATCGCATCATCGACGACGAACCCGGTCGAAATCGTGAGCGCCATCAGCGACAAGTTGTTCAGGCTGTAGCCGAGCAGATACATCACGCCAAACGTCCCGACGATGGAAAGCGGGACGGCCAGCGCCGGGATGACCGTTGCGCGAGCGCTGCGCAAAAACAAGAAAATCACCATGACGACCAAAGCGATCGTCAACACCAGCGAAAATTGCACGTCCTCCACCGACGCACGAATCGTCGTCGTCCGGTCGGTCAGAATTTGTACTTGAACCGCACCGGGCAGCGACGCCTGCAGCTGTGGCAACAGTTTCTTGATGCGATCGACAACCGCAATAATGTTCGCGCCTGGCTGGCGCTGGATATTCAAAATAACGGCCGGATGCTCGTTCGCCCACGCAGCCTGCTTGGCGTTTTCCGCGCCGTCGAAAACCGTCGCGACGTCGCTCAGCCGCACCGGCGCGCCGTTACGATATGCAATGATCAGCGGCCGATACCCATCGCTGGTCAAAAGTTGATCGTTCGCGCCAATCGTGTACGCCTGATGCGCCCCGTCGAAATTCCCTTTCGCCTGATCAACGTTCGCCTGGCTCAGCGCGACGCGCAAATCCTCCAGGCTCAGTCCATACGACGCAAGCTGCGTGGGATTCGCCTGAATCCGGACCGCTGGCCGCTGGCCGCCGCTGATGCTGACCATGCCGACGCCAGGCAACTGCGAAATTTTCTGCGAGAGCGTCGTCTCGGCCAGATCTTCGATCTTGTTCAGCGGCAGGCTGGCCGAAGTCAGCGCCACCGTCATAATCGGCGAGTCGGCGGGATTGATTTTGCTGTAGATCGGCGGATTCGGCAGATCCTGCGGCAACAAATTCGACGCCGCATTGATTGCCGCTTGCACTTCCTGCTCGGCCACGTCGATGTTGAGATCAAGCACGAACTGCAGTGTGACAATCGAGCTCCCAAACGAGCTCGTCGAAGTCATCTGATTTAATCCTGGAATCTGCCCGAACTGTCGCTCGAGCGGCGCCGTGACCGAAGACGTCATCACCTCCGGGCTGGCACCAGGATAAAACGTCAAAACCTGAATTGTCGGGTAATCAACCTGCGGCAACGCGGAGATTGGCAGCTCGCGATACGCCACGAAGCCGACCAACAGGATGCCGATCATCAACAGCGTGGTTGCGACCGGCCGCAAAATAAACGGCCGTGATGGACTCACTTGTGCGCCGCCTGCCCCTTGGAGGGTTGTTCGCCGGAGCCGGTCGCGCCCGTGTCGGTCGAACCGGAACCGGCATCCGAAGCGCCGCCCGCCAGTGCATCCAAATTCACCGAGGCCCCGTTCGGCGAGCGCGCGTCGATCTTGCTGCCGTCTTGCAATTTATCCTGCCCGTCGATCACGACGGTATCGCCCGCGCGCAACCCCTTGCCGATCGCGACGGAATTGCCGGAGTTCAACGTCACCGTGACCGGCTGAATCTTCACGCGGCTGTCTTTCTGCGTCAGGTAGACATACGTTCCCTGCGGCCCGCGCGCGATCGCCGTAGCGGGAACAATCGTGACGTTCCGCTTCGTATCCACAAGCAGATGCACATTCACAAATTGATTCGGGAACAGATTGTCTTTCTCGTTGCTGAAGACCGCCTTCAACTTGTACGTCCCAGTCGTTGTGTCGATCTGGTTGTCGATCGTCAGCAGCTTGCCGGTAGCCACCTTCGTTGTGTCGTCGCGGTCATACGCCTCGACTGGCAGCGGCCCTGACCCGTGCAGCTTTGCGATCACGCTCGAAAGCTGATCCTGCGGCAAACTGAAAATCACCGCGATCGGCTGCAATTGAGTGATCACAACCAATCCGCCCGTATCCGTTGCGTGAACGATATTGCCGACATCGATGAGCCGTAGCCCCACGCGTCCAGAAATCGGCGCGGTGATGTGCGAATAGGCGATCTGCAGTTTCGCGTTGTCGATCGCCGCCTGATCCGCCTTGATCGAACCTGTGAACTGACCGACCTGCGCCGTCTGCGTATCCACCTGCTGTTTCGGAATGACGCCAGCCTTAAAGAGCTGCTGATATCGATCGTAGTCCACCTGCGCATCGCGCAACTGCGCCTGATCCTTCGCGAGCTGCCCCTCGGCCTGTTCGAGCTGGACCTGATAGGGACGAGGGTCGATCTCCACGAGAGACTCGCCCTCGCGCACCATCTGCCCTTCGGTGAAATTGATTTTTACGATCTGTCCGTCAACGCGACTGCGGACGGTTACGGTGTTGTAAGCGGTGACAGTTCCAAGGCCGTTGAAGAATACCGGTAGGTCCCCTCGGGTGGCCGTCGAAACCACGACTGGAACAACTTGATCCGGGTTAAACTCCCCACCGCCCGGGCCGCCGCGGCGCCCGCCAGCCGCTCCGCCCAACGCTTCGACTGCCCCTCGTCCGCCCGCACTGTGGAAATACCAGTAGGTCAAGCCCAGCACGACAACAACACCCAAGATCCAGATCCACGCGCGACCGCCCGATCGCCGTGGCCCACGGCCATAGTCCGCCGGGTGGACAAGGGACTCCGGCAGCTCCGTGGTTTTCAAATGGCCCATTCCATCTCTCCTATGGCACTCACGGCTAAGCGAGGGGTCGAACTTGCCTCGACAAACGCGTCTTCGCGGGTATGTGGCCCGGCGCCGAAAGGCGCGCAGACCATGGGTAACTGCTCACTACAAGCGTAACGGAAACCTCGACCTGTTCCTAGCCTGTTGTTGGTCATAGGTTGGACGAATTCAACGCGCCATTGGTTACGGTTCGAGAGCTTGCGGACCCAATGGATGCATAACGTTTGTTGCACCGTCGTAACTATTCCGCGGGTCCAGTCGAGCAAGGATGGCGCGCTGGAACAAAATGGGCGGCGACGGGGAATAAACATTTGTCGCATGCGCCGGGCTCAGAAAACCCGTACACTATCGGCGGCTTTTCGGACATTTCATAACGGTAGCGAGAGCGTCGCTGAAAACCCCACGGCACTCTCGCCACGTGTGTCCTTAGCGGTCTTTGACGCATCCAGGAGCGAAACGACTCATGCTGAAAGCGCTAATCGTTGGGCTGATCTTCGGAGTGGTCTTAACGCTCGGCGGTATCTGGTGGTATTTCTCCTCCGGCCGCGCGCCGGTCGCGGTGACCGATCCCTCGCTCCCTTTCGAGCGCAAGTTGGCCCACGCGTCGCTCGACGCCCATTTGGATCGACAGCCTAAGTCTGAGCCGGCCGTGCCTGCCGACGAGAAAAATTTCCTGGCCGGTGCCGAGGTCTACAAGGAGCACTGCGCCGTGTGTCACGGATTGCCCGGAGTTGCCGCCACGGCGATCTCGCAAGGCATGTTCCCGAAGCCGCCCAAACTGTTTGAAGGTACCGGCGTAACCGACGACCCCGCGTGGGAAACCTACTGGAAGTCCACGAACGGTATCCGCTTGACCGGCATGCCCGGATTCAAAAGCCGGCTGACCGATTTCCAGCTCTGGCAAGTGAGCCAACTCCTCGCGAACGCCGATAAAATTTCCCCCGCAGTAAAAGCGGCACTCGCGGCTCCGCTAGCCACCCCTGCCACAGCTCCGGCATCGGCGCCATCAACGAGCCCCGTCGTTCCGAACAAGTAGCCACCCGCGCTGGCTTCTGTGAGCGCAGAAGGGCGATCCTCGTCCACCGCTCTCCGTGCGCCTCTGCGCTCTCCGCGTCTCTGCGTTATCTTTTTTCTTTCGACTTTCAACTGTTGACTGTCAACTTCCCTTCAGTCCTGCACAGTTGTGAGCTTATCCGCATTCCGCAACTCCGGAAACATCCACGCCCATCCCAGCGTGACGAGAATCGTCCCAATTCCGCCGAGCACAACGGCTGGCACCGTACCAAACCAATGCGCCGTCAGTCCCGATTCAAACTGCCCCAACTCGTTGGACGCCCCGATAAACACCATATCGACCGCATTCACGCGTCCCCGCATCTCGTCCGGTGTCGCGATCTGAATCAGTGT
>JAFAZL010000504.1 GCA_019239815.1 Acidobacteriota bacterium | reverse complement strand
GGTCGCAAGCCGCGATAGCTGTTCTCCCGTAAGCTCGCTTGGCTTTTTCTCGATAAAGCTCAAACGGTAGGTTGGTATACGCGTTCGACGCCGTAGACGCCCTGGATTTTTCTGATGTTGGCAAGGATGGATTCGAGCTGGCGGCGATCTACGATTTCAAGATTTACGTCGACTTGTGCGTTCTGGCGATCGGGGCGGCTTTCAAGGTTGTGGATGTTGCAGCTGGCGTTGCTGAATACAGCGGTGATGTCGGCCAGCAAACCGGCGCGGTCTTTGGCGCGAATGAGGAGCTGCACGAGGAATTTAGCAGCCGTGCCTTCCCCGCCCCACTCAACTGCGATACGACGTTCTGTCTGATAGAGAAGATTTTGAACGTTGGGGCAAGTGCGCGTGTGAACCGCGACGCCGCGACCACGCGTAATGTAGCCGATGATGTCGTCACCGGGAATCGGATTACAACATTTCGCGCGGTAGACGAGCAGATCGTCCTGGCCTTTGACGACCAGCGGCGCTTCGCCAAAACCGAGCATGCGCTTCACGGTTTTGACGAGCGTCGGCTTGGACTCTTCCTCTTCGGGCTCGATTCCCTTTCCAGGATCGCCGAGGACGCGGGTGAGAATTTGGCGGGCGGAATATTTTCCGAATCCCACGGCGGCGTAGAGATCGTCGAGCTTGGAAAGCCCGGAGTCGGAAGCAACTTTAAGCAGATCTTCTTCAGGAATTTTCTTCAGGCTGCGGCCGAACTGGCGTGCTTCTTTTTCGAGAAGCCGGATGCCCATATCGGTGGCTTCCTGGCGCTCTTGCACGTTGATCCAGTGTTTGATTTTTGTGCGCGCGTGCGACGACTTGACGAAGCTGAGCCAGTCGCGGCTGGGCTTGTGCCCTTTTTGCGTGAGGATTTCGACGACGTCGCCGCTGACGATTTCGTGGCGGAGCGCGACCATCTGGCCGTTTATCTTGGCGCCGACGCACTGGTGCCCGACTTCGGTGTGCACAGTGTAGGCAAAATCGACGGGAGTCGCGCCGCGCGGCAGCTCGAGCACGCGGCCTTTCGGCGTGAACGCATAGACTTCAACCGGGGCGAGATCGACTTTCAGCGTCGAAAGAAATTCGCTCGGCTCCTCGAGTTCCTGGGACCATTCAATCAGCTGCCGCATCCACTTGATGCGCTGATCGTCTTCGCGGACCGGCTTGTCATCCTTGTATTTCCAATGGGCAGCGACGCCTTCTTCCGCGGTCTGATGCATATCCTGGGTGCGAATCTGAATCTCAAAGGGCTGACCGTTGTGGATGACTGTGGTATGCAGTGACTGATACAGGTTCGGGCGCGGCATCGCGATGTAGTCTTTGAAGCGACCCGGCACCGGACGCCAGAGGTGATGCATCACGCCGAGCGCGGCGTAACAATTGCGTTCGCTGTCGCTGATCACGCGGACGGCGAGCAAGTCGTAGACCTGTTCGAGACTGCGCTCCTGACGGACAATTTTGCGATGAAGCGAGTACAGGCCTTTGACGCGCGAGGTTACTTCCGCCGGAATGCCCGCCTCCACGAGCTTGGTGCGGATGGTCGCTTGCACTTCTTCGAGAAATGCCAAATGGATGGGGGCTTTGTCGCTGACTTCCTTTTGCAGCGAGAGAAAGGACTCCGGTTCGAGATAGCGAAACGCGAGGTCTTCCAGCTCGTTGCGGATTAACCCCATTCCAAGGCGATGCGCGATCGGCGCATAGATGTCGAGGGTCTCGCGGGCGATGCGCTTTTGCTTCTCCGGTTCGAGATATTCGAGCGTACGCATGTTGTGCAAGCGATCGGCGAGTTTGACCAGCACGACGCGGACGTCGTGCACCATCGCGAGCACCATCTTGCGAACGGTCTCGGCCTGGCGCGCTTCAGGCGCCAACATTTTCAGGCGGCCGATTTTTGTTACGCCTTCGACGAGGTGTGCGACTTCGGCGCCGAAACGTTCGGTAATGCGCGAGACGGGAAACTCGGTGTCTTCGATGACGTCGTGCAAGAGCGCGGCGGTCAGGGTCGTGGCGTCGAGGCGCAGGTCGGCGAGGATGTGTGCAACCTCAAGCAGGTGCATGAGGTAGGGCTCGCCGGATTTGCGGAGTTGTTCACGATGGCGCTCGGCGGCGATTTCATAGGCCCGGCGGACCATCCAGGGGTCTTCGGCTGGACGATTCTTACGTAGCTTGGCGAGGAGCTCTTCGAGACGGGCGTCGAGCTGGCGCTCAGTGCGATCGCGGTTGAAACTGAGGGGAACGTTACCCGGAGCCATGATCTAGTATACGACAGCGTTCCAGATGGTGTTTCCGAGCCCCATTGGATGAGGCGGAGTTGGTACTGGACTCAGCACCCGGCTGGTCAGTAGCTCCAATTTGGGAAGCTTAGGCGTATACCCCCGGTGTTTTTTGAAGAATGTGCAAGTCATTGTGTTTGTGCAAGTTGCAGAGGGCGCAAAAATAAAAGTGTGCAAGCTCTTGGAAACGTTGGAGTTGCGGGAGCACGTAGAGTTGGTTTTTGTGGGAGATTCGAAGATGAGGAGAGAGTTCACGGGAGAGAATAGCATGGAGTTGTTGTCTAGTCAATGGCGTTATTGATAGGTACTGTTCGAATGGGTGGCAGCAAGCTGATAGGGTAGACGTCTAGGTGAAGTCGGGAAAAGCCCGCGGTCTGGGAGACGACCGCGGCTACAGGGCGGCGTTGATCACATCGTGCCGACATGGGGCGCAGCGTGCTGCGCCCGTACATGGCTGAGGCAAACTCGCGACGCGACAGACCGGCTGGATTTGCAAGAAAAAAGGGCGCTCCGTGGGAGCGCCCTTGGGAAGCAGTTGATTGAGGATCGAACGGATCGCTCGAATGAGACTCGATCAGCTTGGCTGCGTCGGCTGATCAGCGCGCTTCTGTTTGATTTCCTTTACCTTGTCAACGAGGTCGTCGGCCTGCTTGAGGAAGCTGGCTCGCTCGTCGGGAGTTTCGACGAGATCGGCCTTACGGCAATAGAGAAGGTTGAGATAGGCCATCGCATCGTCGTAATCGGGACGGAGTTGA
>JAFAZL010000374.1 GCA_019239815.1 Acidobacteriota bacterium | reverse complement strand
ATCCGCAGGTCCAGCAGACAATCCGCGACACGCTGCGCAATCGCAAAGAGCAGCTACTGCGCTCCGCGTATCTAGCGATCGCCCGCGACGAAGCCCGCGTCCGCAACTACCTCGCCGAGCAAGTCGTAGAAGCAAGCGGCAAACTCCCCGACGCCGTAAAAAAGTAGCCACCCTGTAGCCGCGATCGCTTCCCAGATCGCGGGCTTTTTCCAAAATGCTTGGCTCACAGTTGACCAAGAAACGCGTTGTCATCCTGAGGCGTCTGAAGGACGCCGAAGGATCTCAGCCATAAACCCGCACAGCAATTCGATCCGCCGTAGCGAGGTCATGTACGGGCGCAGCACCGCTGCGCCCCAGCTTGCCCGGGCCTGAGAAACTGAACCGCCAGTCTGCTTTTTCCGATCTTTGGCTTTTCGGGTGTGCTTTCGACTTTCAACTCTCGACTGTCAACTCAGTCGAATGTCTCCGCAACCATCGGTAGGACGTACTCCGCGGCCGCTGACGCCGCCGTCAGCCCCGGCGATTCCATGCCGACCAGGTGAATCGCTTGTGGCACTTTCGGATCCCGCGTAATCACAAAATCCGCGATCCCATGTCCCGTCGGCGGCACCAGCTTCGGACGCAATCCGGAATACCCAAGCTGCAAATCTTCTTCGCGAATTTCAGGCAGCAGCGTTTTCGCAGATTCCGCGAAATCACGAATCGCCAACCGCCCGCGCTCATAGTTGTCTTTGCCGTCGACATACGTTGCCGTAGGCCCGAGCAGAAACGTATTCCACAAGGTCCGGGTAAAATGCACGCCCAAGCTCAACCCGTCGTGATGCGGCAACGGATACACCAGCGTATTGATCAAACTCGCGCGCGGCCCGCGCACTTCGCAATATTCGCCGCGCACCGGATAAATCTTCCACGAATTGTTCCCGAGCATCGCGGCGACTTCGTCGGCATACAATCCCGCCGCGTTGATCACGCACCGCGCCTCGATCGATTCTTTCTCTTTCGATTCCTCGTCGCCGATTTCCAGATCGACGCGCACCGCATCCTTCACCGGCGTCAGCGCAACGACCTTCGCCCGCGTGACAATGTTTGCGCCGTTGTCCGCCGCCAGCCGCGCATGCGTTCGCACCAGGTCTTCCGCCGACAAAATTCCCGTCGAAGGCACATCGATCGCCGCTGTTCCCTGAATGTGCGGCTCGCGTGCATGAATTTCCTTCGGGCCGACAAGCTTCAGCCCGTGGACGCCGTTGGTGATTCCCTTCTGCACCAGCTTTTCGAGCTCAGGCTCTTCGCTCTTGTTCGCCGCGACAACGAGCTTGCCCGTCTTGCGATATGGCACTTTGTACTTCTCGCAAAATTCGTACGAGAGCACATTCCCTTCGACACAGAGCTTCGCCTTCAGCGAATCCTTCGGATAGTAAATTCCGGAGTGAATCACGCCGCTGTTGCGCGTGCTTGTCGCCATGCCGACGCGCGGATTCTGCTCCAGCAGGAAGACGTCCTGCCATCTTTGCGATACCGCGCGCGCAATCGAGCACCCAATCACGCCGCCGCCAACAATCAAAATGTTTGCTTGATCCATCCCTACCAGAATAATTCAGATTGCCCGCATCAAAAAGGACCGGCATAAAAAGACGTTTTCACCAGCGCCGGAGGGCAACGAAAACAGACATCGACCGATTGACGATTGGGGATGATGCAGACTTGTGGGTCGCGGTTTCAGCCGCGACATCCCATCCACCCAGTGCGAAGGGGCTTCAGCCCCTGAAGTGAACTTGGCGATGGCGAACTTCTTGTCGCAACGCTATTCGTCGCCGCCGAAGTCGTCGAAGAACGGAGCGCAATCCATCAGCTTCGCTTCGGTCCCGTCGTGAACCGCGTAGGTCGAGTGCTTCGTGCGATCGTACGTGTTCTTCCAGAGCGAAGCCGCTCCGTGTACGCCGTCCTTGTTGATCGCATAAAAGAAAATGTGAAACGTGCTCAGCTTTTTCTTGTCGTTCTTGTAGTTGTGCGCGACTCGCGCCAGCGCTTCGAGGCACGCGTCCTTCGGCGATTTTCCTTGGCGCATCTGTTCGATGATCGTATGCCCACCGGAAATCTTGATGTTCTCTTCGCCTTTTCCAGTTGAGCCAGCCGCGCCAACTTCATTGTCCACGCAACAACCCGCGCCAATGATCGGCGAATCGCCGACGCGCCCCGGGATTTTCCACGCTAGTCCCGAAGTCGTCGTCGTCGCGGAAATATCGCCCTTCTCGTTCACCGCCATGCACGGAATCGTCCCCGTCGGCGGGTGCGCAATCACGTGCTCCGCAAACGCGATCTCGGCTTCGTCGCCGTTGAAGAGCTGCGTCATGCGCTCTTTCCATTCCGGCGAATCGATCCCCGGCCGCCAATTCATCGACGACGACGCCTTCCACGCCAGCCAGATTTTCCGCGCCTTGTCGGTGAGCAGATTCATCTCCTCAAATCCCTCATCCACACCGTAACGCCGCGCGCCGTCTCCCACCAGCATCACGTGATTGGTGTTCTCCATCACGGTCTTCGCCAGCCGCGCGACATTCTTGATATTACGCACTGAAGCGACTGAGCCGGCTCGGCCCGTCGGCCCGTGCATGCAGCTCGCGTCGAGTTCCACGACACCTTCTTCGTTCGGCAATCCGCCATAGCCCACCGACGTGTCGTTGGGATCGTCTTCGACCACCGTCACCGCCGCGATCACCGCATCCAGCGTGTCCCCGCCCGACTTCAAAATCGCCATGCCCTTATCGAGCGCATGCAATCCATTCGCGCTCGAAATAATCAGCGGCCGCGTCCCCTTCCCCGCGGCGGCCGGCGCGGATTTCGCGACTGTTCCATTCGCCACGCTCGCGTTCGCAGGCGCAACATTCCCAAGCAAATTCCCAGCACCCGCAGCAGCTCCGCTCGCAAGCGAAGTCAGAAAAAACTTCCGCCGTGACCACAGACTCATGCCATTGCCTCCCCATTTCCGCGCGCCACTATATCGGGAAGCGCCGCCCCCGTCGAGGCACCACACGAATCTTTGGACTTGGGGAAGCAAGCTTCGAGCTGACTCAGCGACTGCCACCGATGCGAGTAGCTGATGCCGACCGGTCAGTTGTTGTCGGTGCTTGAGGATTGCGATTGCAGTACCTGCGACACTTCTTTGAGCGGTGGCTCGAACAAGACGAAGGTGCAGTCGTGGCGGACGGCGGAGCAGTGGAGTGTGGCGCTCTGGTAGAGGCGAGTGGGAGCGTCGTCGGGAAACGCGAGGTCAAACTTCAAACTGGAGAGTTCCGGGATTAATTTCCGGAGGCTCTCGTCACCGCTCACGAAGTCGATCTGATTTACTCGAGCGTTTTTCGCCAGAATGAGCAGAAAGTTAGCCGACTTCTCCGCGTCGACGGAATACTTCACCGTGAAAGTGCGACGTTTTTGTAGCTGCTCCGTAATTTTTGGGTCAAAGCCTGCTGTATTCATTTTCGCAGTCAACCTATCGCGAACGGGACCGAACTCATTGGGGCGTAGAGTCGCGAACGCGAGCGAATACACCTGGTGCGCTTGCGCGTTGTCGCCCTTTTTTGCATACACGTCGCCGAGGTGTCTCCCGACATCTCCTGACGGCCATATCTTCCACGCGGCGGCCAAGTAGCGCTCGGCCGCGTCGAGGTCTCCCATTTGGAAGTAGACCCACCCGAGCGTGTCCCACCGCGCGGAGAGGGTGGACATGAGGAAACGAAGCGGGCCAGGTTCCGTGGAGCTCTGCTCTTCGGCCTCTTGAACGGATTGCTTGGCGTACTTCAGTGCGTCGGGCAGTTTGTATTTCGCCTCTGCCAGCGCCCAGGCCGTGGAATTCAATGTTTCGCCGTGAGGATCGGCGTCGACCATTTTCTGGAGAAGCTTCATTCCTTCGTCGTGCTTACCCAGGTGAAGGTAGGTTTGAGCGAGGTCATACGTTACCGGCGGTTGGAAATTCGCATCGGAAAGATCTTCAAGAAGCGGCTCCGCTCCGGTGAAATCTTCGGTTGCAACCAGCGCACCGGCCAGAGCCCTTTTCGCCTTCAGGTCGTCAGGCGCAGCTTTCACGCAATCTCGCCAAGTCTGAATAGCTTCGGGTAATTTGCCTTTGTTCCACTGTGCCGAAGCTAGCGCTGCGTAAAATTCCGTGTTGGACGGTTCGAGTGCAATCGCCTTTCGGAACGCGTCAATCGCGGATTGATACTGCTGTGGATTGCCCGAGCGTGCGAATCCCAGTAACAACCACGCATTGGCCTGTTTCGAGTCGATTTGGACGGCCTTTTCCAGGGATTCAGCAGCGGCATGCGGAGCGCCCTGCTGCATCGACTTATATGCTTCGGCTAAAAGCTTTTGCACGTCTGGATTCGACGATTGAAAGCGAGGCGGAAGAGCATCGGTGGTGAGAACAATCCAGCGGTTTTCATCGTCGAAGACGGTCTTGTTGAAGGTGACGTAGGATTTGCGATCGGCGGGTGCAACGTCCGGCTGAATAACGCGAAGATGGCGCGTGCCTTCCAAAACTGAGCCGGAAAGCTTGTAAGTTGAATCGTACTTCATGAAGGAGTTGCTCGTAGCGACGGCCTCGGGCACAGTCGGAAAAAAACCGGCAGGCAATGTGAGTCGAACCGCGTACGTAAGCTCTTTCACTTCACCAAGAGGAATCGCGCCGTCGACTTTTTCTTCTTCGGGCGAAAGTTGTGGAAGCAAAAAATAAGGGAACGGCAAAGTGATTTGATGATTCGGCCAGTCGCCATAGTCGACGCGATGATATTTGTAGGTCACCCAGAAAGGTTTGGAAGTATCGTCGAGCGGAGATACAGCTACATCGTCGACGGTGCCCGCAAAACCCAAGGCATGCATGACCGCTTCGGTAAGGTCCTTCCATCGCGACTGTGGAGTATTGCGAAATGCAAGGCGAAGGATGACTTCGCCGTCGTCGCGAGCTTCGAGTCGCGCATTTCCGTCGAGCACTCCGTCTTTTGTTAAGGTCGCGTCCATGGTGAAGCGTTCGTAAGCGGAGAAGGGCAAGTCCTTCGGAGTTTTTGTGAGCAAGCTCTTGTTACCGTCCATCACTACAAGCGCCAGTTTGTCGCGGAGTGGCTGCCCCAGCGCGGCGAACGGAGCGGCGCCGGGTGTGGAATCGAGCCAGACAAACTTATCCCCCTTGGGGATGGCGGTGATGACATGGTCGAAGACGGCAGGCGTGGGGACGTCGGGATCGAGTTTCATGGAGGACGAAATCAAGACCGGATCAGAGTTAACACCGACAGCTTGCAGCAAAGCAGCGAGAAGGGTGTGCTTATCTTTGCAATCTCCGAAGCCATTGGCGAGAACATCTGGAGCGGCGTGGGGCTGATAGCGCCCGACGCCGAGTGAAACTCCGATGTAGCGGAATTTCTCGGAGACGTAGCTGTAGATTGTCTCGACCTTTTCCTCTTCCGTTTTCTTGTCGCGCGTGAGTTCCTGCGCCTTGGTCTGAATCTCGGGCGTGACCTGAATGCGAGGTTTTTGCAACGCGCCGAACCATGCAGCAACTTGATCCCATGAGCTAAACGAACTTAACTCGACGTCAGGATAGGGTGTGCCATCAACGGCCGCCTGAAATTTGTCGGGGTCCGCGGGTTTGGTCAGTGTTGCATGCGAAAAGCTGTAGATGCGCCGGCCGCTTGCTTCGGAAACTTGGGGTTTCACCAGCGGACTGTGAAGTTTCACCGCGCGATCGGCAGGGACATCGATGTCGAGTTGCTCGTGCAACGTGACCGTTGCTTTTAAAAAGTTGTACGAAAGCCAGAACTGACCTGCGGCGATTGGCTTGGTGATAGTGATAACGTAACGAGCTTCGAGAGTGTCGCCAACCGCCAAGCCGCGCACAGGGATGTGCTTCTCATGCATGTCGGTGTACATCGGAGCGTTACGAGTGATCTCAGATGTGAGGTCCTGAGCGGAGTCCAACGGAGTTTCAACTAGCGTGCCATCGGGTTTGTGGACGCGAACGTACTTCAGCTCGAGAGTTTGGCCGTCACTGTCGTATGGAAATGCGAGGAGGCCTTCGGATGTAACAGCAGACTCGCTCTGCAGCCGCTCGCGGAAAACCCTATCGATCGTGCCGTGGCCGTCGGAGTCGAAGCGGACTCTGACAGCGAGGTCTTCGACGACGATGGGTTCTTGCGAATATTTTGTGTCGGGTTTGGAAGCGTCGGATTTAGAGTCCGGGTGCGATGGATTCGTCGAAGGAGCGGGTGCGGGCGACTTCGACTGTCGAGCTGCGTGGAGAGAGGAAGCAAGGAGCAGCGATGCGAGAATCGCGCGGCTGACGAATGAAGATGAGATGGGCATGGGGACTCTTTCCATCCTTGGGCGGCTAACTTGTTGTTAATTCTATCTTCAGTAATGCACTTGCGGCAGAGTGCGTTTGAGGGTGTGTCCTTAAGGGCGTATTGACGGAAGCGTCGCAGATGGGCTTAGGCGAAGAGGAGTTGGTTGTGGAGGACGGGCTTTTTGTGGGCGGTGGTGCGGTTGGCCCACCATTGGCGCCAGGCGTTGGCGTCGTTGCCGAGTTCGGCGCCGGTGATAAGGCGGAGGGCGCCGTAGACCCAGCTTCGGGTTGTGACGTCGAGTCCGTCGTCATCAAACAAATTCAACAATTCAGGGACGGCGGCGAGGCGCTGCTCTTTGGTGAGCATGCCGGTCTTGGCGAGGTTGCAGCCGGCGCGTTTGCGCACGCGCGCGGACGGATCGTGCGCGAAGCGATCGAGGAGCGGATCGACGGTCGCGCCCGAGCCTAGCAAGGCAAGGCCTTCGACGGCCCAGTAGCGGGTGACTTCGCTGCGATCGTGAACGTAATGAAGGAGCTGCGCGAGGACGAGTTTCTGTTCGATGCCGCGATTGCCGAGCGCGCCGAGTTGCCAGAGCGCGAGCGTGCGGTCATCGGGATCGGCGTGAAGCTGCTGCACGAGGCGCGCGACGCTGTCGGGTGTCTTGTCGATATTGTAGGCCGCAAGATTGATTTCGATCGCTGAGCTGCGCACGCGCATGTCGTCGGAATTCAGCGCGGTGTGCACGAGATCGTAGAGATGGTCGGTGTTGCGGAGCTGGCCGCGCCACAGCGGAAGCTTTTTATTGATGGCGTCGAGCGACTCGAAGTCTCGCGCGATGGCGCGTTCGAGCAGGTGCTCGGCTTGAGATTGGGGAGCGAGGCGGGAGATCGCTTCGAGGGATAGGGGCTGGGCCGGCGCAATGGCTGCGTTTGAGGCTGCAGCGGCGGGGAGCGTAGCCGCCTGAACCAGGTCGGCACTTGCCCACCTCGAGGGTAAATGACGCGCAACCTCAAACCCGGCAAAAGTTGAGGCGACTGCAAGAGCCAGCAGGGGGACTGCAAACCGGGTCCAGGCGGACCGGCGGAGAAGGTCGCCGGTCGAGCCGGAACCAGTCGGCTGAGCCGGTGGCAGCGACTGCGTCGAAATTGTGGGGTTGAGCCCCATTCGCTTTGCCTCAGAGGTCGCGCTGAAAAAAATGCTCACGACGTGCGCAAATTTTCGTAGTACTCGCAGTGCGCGCCAATGGTACGGGGGGACATCGGCCTACTAAACTCCGCCTAAGGCCAATGCTTATAGATAGATAGAGTGGTTACTGATCGGCGCGAGAAAAATGCGGCGTGTACCTCGGAACAGGGGTGCAGGTCGCTCGGACGACACCGTGAGGAACGTGTCCGTCACGGGACGGTTTCAACGAGGAACGCCTACAGCATTGTCTCCGCCGAATCCCGGCTAGCGCCGGATGTCACACCGGAGCACTCGAGCCTACAGTCAGTTGAATGAGCCTCGAAGACTATCCCGTAAAGCGTCGGACACCCAGGTACCCGTTTGTCGCGCCAGCAGCCGTTTTGCCGGACGCCGGGTCGCCGGTCGGCGGCAATATCAAAGAATTGAGCTTGTACGGCTGCTATCTGGACTCGGCATCACCACTGGCGCCACGAACGCGAGTACTCGTAAAAATCTTCATGCCTGGCGACTACTTTGAGGCGAATGCGACGGTGGCCTACGCCACGCCGG
>JAFAZL010000146.1 GCA_019239815.1 Acidobacteriota bacterium | reverse complement strand
ACGGATCAAGCGCCATCATGGTTGCGCCTCTTCTGCCTTGCTTGCCGAGGATACCGCGATCGAAATCGCCAGCGTTGGCGACCGGCCGCCACGCATGATCTTTGCGCGCATGGTGACCGACATCATTGAGCCAAGGGCTAATGAATTGCTCGCTTTGATTCGCGATGATTTGCAGCGCGCGGGTCTCGACAAGCAGATACCCGCAGGATTCGTGCTCGCCGGCGGCGGTGCCAAGCTTTACGGTCTGCTCGATCTTGCCGAGTCGACATTTCATCTGCCCGCGCGGATCGCCGAGCCCAAGGGGCTCATCGACATGCCCGAGCAGGTTGCCCAACCCGAATACGCGACGGTGGTCGGCCTGGTGATGTATGGCGCCAAGGCCAGGCGGGCGTCACCCCAGCGCGGGGGAAATTTAGTATCAAAATTAAAGTCCATGTTCGCGGGCGCTTCGTAAACCGCCCCGTCGGCGCGCCGCAACGCGCCGCCGCCGGCGAATCTGGGGAAGGCTGAGGGAAAATGATGGGAAAAGATATGGGGATTCGCATGAGCTTCAGCGAAGAGCTGTCTCCGGCGAAAATCAAGGTGATTGGAGTCGGCGGCGGCGGCTGCAATGCCGTCAACCGCATGATTCGCGCCAAGGTGGAGGGCGTCGAGTTCATCACGGCCAACACTGATTTGCAGGCGCTGAAGTTGTCGCAAGCGCCGCTCAAGATTCAGCTTGGCGCGAAGCTCACCAAAGGTCTCGGCGCGGGCGCGAATCCTGAGACGGGCCGCAAAGCGGCGCTCGAAGACACCGAAAAAATTATCGAGTCGCTGGAAGGCTCAGACATGATTTTCATCACTGCCGGTCTCGGCGGTGGCACTGGCTCGGGTGCGGCTCCTGTGGTCGCTTCGCTCGCTAGCGAGCTTGGCGCGTTGAGCGTGGCGGTTGTTACCAAGCCGTTCGCTTTCGAAGGCAAGCGCCGCATGATGCAGGCCGAGCAGGCGCTGCAGGAATTGATCGGCGCGGTTGATACGGTCATCGTGATTCCGAACGAGCGCTTGATGGAGACCGTCGAGCGCGGCACAAGCTTCTTCGACGCGTTCCGAATCGCCGACGACATCTTGCGTCAGGCGGTGCAGGGAATTTCGGACATCATCACGGTGCCCGGCATCATTAACCGCGACTTCGCCGACGTGAAAGCGATCATGCATGGCCAGGGATATGCGGTGATGGGCACCGCGGTCGGCACCGGCACCAGCCGCGCTGTCGATGCTGCCAATCGCGCTATTGCCAGTCCGCTGCTCGAAGACAATTCGATCCAGGGCGCGCAGGGCATCCTCATCAATATCTCCGGCAGCTCCAGCTTGACGCTACAGGAAGTGCATGAGGCGTCGTCGGTCATCCAGAAGGCCGCGCACGAAAATGCGAACATCATCTTCGGCGCTGTGCAGGATGATCAAATGAAAGACACTGTCAAAATCACGGTGATCGCTGCCGGCTTCAAGGACGCGAACAAGAAGCAGGTGAAAGAAAAGCCGTCGTATATTCCAAAGACGTGGAAGGTCGAACCGGAAATGGCCGAAGCCGAGCCCGCGGCGCCTCCGCTGCAGCCCGTGCCAAACGTCGTCCATCAGGTGCAGGAAAACGTGCGCGAAGTCAGCCGCGAGACTTCGTCGATGGACGATCTCGACGTGCCGACGTTCCTTCGCCGGGCGCAAAAAGCGTAAACAGTTGGAATCACTACGGGCGCGACGAGAGTCGCGCCCCCTTTTCTTTGGATCAGTTGTCCAGGCGGGGCTACTCCGTCGCTCCGCCGCTCAAAATATTCGCCATCTTCCCGCCAGTCTGTGGTGGCATTCCCGCTCCGGCGACGTACAGCGCCGATTCCGAAATCCCATCGATACCCAACACTTTTTCAATCTTTGAATCCGCAAATGCCATCGTGCAAAACGGTGCAAGGCCCAGCGAAGTTGCTGTCAGGCAAAACGTTTGGCACAGATGTCCGGCTTCAATCAAAACCGCGCGGTAGGCGCGTGCGTAGTCATACTTCCATCGCGTGCGCTCGAAGACAGCACTAAGAAAGACGACGAATGCCGCCGAGCCGTACCAGTCCTGGTCAGCCAAAAGCTTGGTAATTTGCCGAGAGGTGGCCCCGCGCTTTAGAAGTTCCAGTCGGTGATCCGCCGCGCTGTAGTGGTAAAAACCCGTAGCCAGCCCTTTCACGTTGCGTGCCAGCACGTAGGCTTCGATCGGATGCATCGCTCCACCGGAGGGCGAAGTCTTTGCCGCGACTGAACCAATCTTTGGCAACTTCACCCAGTGTTGGATGCCCCAGGTCAGGTCGAGCAGCTCCGCCAATATTTTCAGAGGTACGGCTGTCGGGGCAAATTTTCGCCATGTTCGGCGCTGCAGCAACACCCTGGCGAACGCGGTGTCAGTCGATGCATGCGGCAGTGAGATTTGCTTCGCGTGTGGGTAACGCTTGATGGGTAGCGGAATTGGTTTCGACTTCGCGAGCTGCACGAGTGCGCGAAATTCCTCCGCGGCATCGGGCTCGAATCGCAGATCTTTTGTAGATAGGTGAAAAAATGCTGCTGAAGGGTTCCATTCTCTCCATGCGGTCAATGCAGCGTGTCCTGAGGGGAGCGCCCGATCGTTGCGTTGCAGAAATGAGTGCCGCATCAACTCTGCCACGGCGTGCTCGAGCGAGGGCGGATCATATTCCGGCATCGCTTTGCAAAGAGCATTGAAAGATTTCCATCGATCGAAGAAATGCAGCAGCTGAAGAGTGAGCGGTTGTGCGGTTACCTGTCTCCGGGTCAGAAAATTTTCGAAGACGAGATGTCTTTCGCGCCAATAAATAATCACGAAGCGCGAGCGCACGTAGAGCGTCTGTCGTCTGGGTTTCAGCGATCGGACTGCAACCTGTGATTTTGCATGCTGTGTGCGCTTCGGGTGCGCTTGTTTTCGACGGCTCACAAGCTAACGGCCGCGTCGCAGGCTATTCTTCGTCATCAGACGGCGCAAAAGATACGGTCATTCTGCTCCGGCAGATCTTTGAAACGCTTGCCGCGACGTCATCGAGACGATTCAAATCAAGATCGATTTGCTTACGTGCTCCTACGATTGCTTGTGGTTTGAGCCGCCGCAATTTCTGTTGGGCCTTCTTGATTTGATCTCTGATGGGCCTGAGGTCGACTTCGAGCTTTTTCTTGGCCATGACTGCCTCCGTTCGGGGATTTCCGGAATGTCGATCCGGCAGCGGGTACGACCTTCGATTACGAAGGTTTCGCGATCGAGAGCCGAGAGTCTAACGAAGGGTGTCGCGCCGCGTCAAGAAAACATGATGTAACGCCGCGTGAAGCGGCTGTCTTCAGCGATTGATGGACGAAGTCGTGGAGGTTGACGAAGTGACCGGATGACGCAATTGCGGTGGCACGTTCATCCGCGCGAGCAACTTCTCGAACCCGGCGTCGCCGCGGAGTTGAGCGAACATTGGATGAACAGCGAGATTCACCATGCGCGCGTTGCGCTCATCGTAACCTTTTTCAAGCCATTCGATCGTGTCTTGCTTGCGTCCCATTCCCGCATAGAGCATCGCCCATGTGTATGGAGAGATGTACGTCCCGCTGGGTGCGAGCAGAAACTCCTGCAGAATCTCGCGCGCTTGTTCTGGTTTTCCCGACTGTGCGTACGCATAGGCCAGCTCCGCTTTGCGGCTCATATCGCTCGGTGAGAGCGACACGGTGTTGCGGAATTCCGCGATCGCCTGGTAGTACATTTTTTTCTGCAGATAGGCCTGCCCCAAGTAGCCGTGCGCAACCACAAATCCCGGGTCGAGTCGCAATGCTGTTTTTTCCGCCTCGATGGCATGATCGGGATCGCCCGCCAGGTAGTAGCACCATCCGACATTCGCGTTGATGATCAGCGATCTGGGATCGATGTCGCGAGCGAGTTTGATTTCGGTGATCGACTCCTGCTTCCTTCCCGTCGCAGCCAGTGTCAGCGCATACCAATGGATCGCGGTTGCATAACCCGGATTCAGCGCGATCGCTCGCTGAAATTCGCTCTCCACGCCCTCCCATTCCAGGTGATAGAAGCGGATTGCCGCGAGCGCCGCGTGCGCCTCGGCGAGCTGATCGTCGAGTTCGAGCGCTTTCTGCGCTGCCACCTTTGCTTCTGGAATCACCTCAGCAGGCGGACGAATCTGATATGTGTCGGTGTTCAGCAATCCATCCGCGAGCCCAGCCCACGCCGCCGCGTAGGTCGGGTCTGCAGCGACAGCTTCGCGATAAAACCTCACCGCAGCCGTAATTCCTTCGGGCGTGCGATTCTCGATTTCAAAACGCCCCTTCAGGTACGCCTCATATGCTTTCGGCACGATCGGCCGATGGATCGCCAGTTGCGCCGCCTCGGGCTCAGACAACTCGACCTGAATCCCGCGCGCAATCGCCGTCGCGACGTCGCTCTGCAGCGCAATGACGTCGGTGAAATCGCGCTCGTAACTGTCAACCCACA
>JAFAZL010000062.1 GCA_019239815.1 Acidobacteriota bacterium | reverse complement strand
TACAATCGACAAGATGACCGACGCGATTTCTCGTCAAGGCTTGTTCTTCCCTCGAATCGTCGCGCTGCTTGGCGGAGCTTTTGGTTTGGTCGCGATGGTGCTCGCTACGGTGGGACTCTACGGCGTCGTCTCGTTCATGGTCGGCCGCCGCACGCAGGAAATCGGAATTCGAATGACGTTGGGCGCCCAGCGCAGCGCCGTCCTTCGCATGGTTCTCGCCAACGGCCTCGTTCTCGCATCCACTGGCTTGCTCGTCGGCCTCGCTATCGCGCTCGCCGCCGCTCCCACGGTCCGCAGCCAGCTCGTCGGCGTGAGCCCCTACGACCCGGCCACTTTCGTCGCGATCAGTGCAGCGCTGTTAGCAGCAACTGCAATCGCGAGCTACATTCCGGCCGCCCGCGCCACCCGCTTCGACCCAATCCTCGCCCTCCGCCACGATTGAGACGCACCATGCCGTTATTCGCCTACACAAAAACTTTCATCCGCAATCTCTTCCGCCGCGATCGCGCCGACGGCGACATTGATGAAGAACTTCGCTCGTATCTCGAACTCCTAACCGAAGAAAAAATCGCCTCCGGCCTGAGCCCTCATGAAGCTCGTCGAGACGCGATGATCGAACTCGGCGGCCTCACACAAGTGAAAGAAAACGTGCGCGACATTCAAGCCGGCACATACCTCGACTCCGCAGCACAAGATATCCGCTTTGCGTTGCGCACTCTTAGCCGCGCGCCTGCATTCACCGCCATTGCGATCCTCACACTCGCGCTCGGTATCGGCGCGACAACCGCTATATTTAGCGTGTTCAACGCCGTCCTTCTCAAACCGCTGCCTATCCACGAACCAGAACGCGTCGTCGCACTGCACGATCAGTTTTTTAGCTTCGATAATCCCCGCACGAAAGTTTCCCCGCTGCAGTTTCGGGAGTTCAGTCAACACATCGATATCTTTGAATCCACGGCGGCATTTAAGCCGGTGGGCCTCACGCTCACGACAACCGACAGGGCACAGCACATCCAGGCGATGAAAGCGACGTCAGGATTTTTCACTTTGCTAGGAACCGAGCCGCTTTGTGGTCGCTCGTTCACACAAGCCGACGACACATTTGGAAGCCCACACGTCGTGATTCTCGGCGACGCTCTCTGGCAAAATCTTTTCGGCCGAGATCCCAAAGCGATCGGCAAAACGCTCCGCCTCGATGGCAGCACTTACGAAATCGTTGGCGTAATGCCGTCGAGACTCAACGATATTTTCTTTCCCCATCCCGATGTCTGGATTCCCGCGGCAATCGATCCCGACTCTGCAACCGAGAAATATCGTTGGTATGTGGACTATTCGATGCTGGCGCGTCTTCGCGACGGTGTCACGATCGAGCAGTCACGCGCCGTAATGCAGGCAGCTGTGGCGGAATTCAACGACACCGATTTCAAGTTCGGCGTCGAAGTCCGTCCAATCGTCGACGAAAAAGTCGGTGACATTCGTAAGCCTCTCAATATCCTGCTCGGCGCCGTGTTTCTCGTCTTGCTGATTGCCAGCTTGAATGTTGCTAATCTCCTGCTCAGTCGAAATGCAGCTCGCAAGCAAGAAATTGCCACGCGCACGAGTCTAGGCGCACCGCGCTCTCGCCTCATTGCGCAATTGCTCGCTGAGAGCCTGATGGTTTCGCTCGGCGGCGGCATGCTCGGCGTAGCGCTGGCTCGAATCGGTGTCACGGCAATCACCCGGTTTGCTCCTCCCGATATTCCAGGGTTCACTTCGGTCCCGCTCGACGGCGTCATTCTCATCTTCGCGCTGGCTCTGTCCGTCGCGGCATCGTTGCTTTGCGGACTGGGTCCAGCGATTTTCTCAACGCGATTCGATCCGGCGGAAACGCTGAAGGTGGGTGTTCGCACGGGTGGTGATCGTCACACCGAAAGCTTTTCGCGCATCTTGGTCGTCGCGGAAATCGCAGTCTCTCTCGTACTGCTCGCGGGCTCGGGCGTATTGTTGCGTAGTTTCCAGAGCCTGCTAAATGTTCCTATCGGGTTCGACCAGCAAGGAGTTCTCACGGCGCGGCTGTCGTTGCCACCGGCCATCACCAACAACATCACTCCATTCTCGAAATTAGCTATCGAGCGACTGGCCTCTGTCCCGGGCATCACGCATGCCGCGATCGCGACGGGAGCACCGTTCTCTTCCGATGGATACAGCACGACCTTCGACATTCGCGATCGCCACGAAAGTCCATCGGACCCTATGCCGCATGCCGCCGTTCTCTACGTCACTCCAGAATATTTCGACACACTAAAGATTCCTCTGATTGCGGGACGTGTTTTCGGCGAGGGCGACATGCGTCAGGCAAACTGGCTCGGTCCTGGCGCTGTTCGAATCATCGACGAAGCTCTGGCGACGCGCCTTTTCCAAGATCGCAATCCAATCGGCGCACAGATCGGCAACGATGGGAAGTGGGCAACGATCGTTGGAGTTGTTGGCACTGTCCGCGACGGGGACCTTGCCACAGAGCCTTTGGGAACGCTCTACATTCCCGGCTACGCAGGTTCAACCGTAATCGTTCGAACGGCAGCCAATCCGTTGACGGTCGTATCCTCAGTCAGCGAGGCGCTACACGTACTAAGCGGCGATGTAGCAATCTACGATGTCGAACCGATGAGCCAGTTGGTATCGCATTCTTTAGCGCGACAAAGGTTCGCTACGACTTTGCTCGGTCAGTTCGCCGCAACCGCGTTTGTTCTGGCGTTTGTCGGCGTCTACAGCGTGACGGCGTATCGGACGACGAAAAGAATTCATGAAATCGGTTTAAGGATCGCCCTCGGCGCGCAGCATCGGGATATCTTGCATCTGGCACTTGGCAATGGATCGCTTGTCGCATTGCTTGGCATCGCAATAGGCTTCGCCGGTTCGTTGGCCCTGCGGCCTCTGCTCGCGAATCTGCTCTACGGCGTCGGTCCGACCGATTCGCTGACTCTGATTTCAGTCGGCCTACTCTTGCTCGCCGCAACTTTGATCGCTACCTATATTCCGGCCCGACGCGCTGCCAAAGTTGATCCGATGCAAACCCTTCGCCACGACTGATTTGTTTTTTCGACTCAAGAGCGTGCGATTACTAATCGAAGTAGTGGAGTCGCTCCTCTATTCTCGGTACCCTTAGCGGACTCTGCGGTGAGTCCCTTTTCGCTTTCGACTTTCAACTGTCGATTGCCAACTATCTTTCTTCACTGCGGCCGCGCCAAATAAACATCAAACCGCTCCACCGCCGGCCGCAACCTTCGAATCACTTCCGTAGGCCACAGCGTCTTGCTCAGCAGCGTCACCCACCCATCTTCCGGTTCGCAAACCGCGCAAAACGTGTACCGTTCATACGCCGCCTGATATGAATCCAGCCCGCGCCGCGACAATTCCTTTTCCAAGTCCGTATCCGGCCCATCGATCAAGCTGCCCGCGCGCACTCCAAACGTCTCGCCCTCGAATCGCTCAAACAATTGCTGCAGCTGTGTCTCATTCGGCGCGCGCAACACAATGCACCGCTCCGCCGCCTCGCGATAGTGAATGTCATACATCTTGCAAAATTCCCGCACGCGATCGACATGCGCGAAAAAATCCAGCGAGAAACATTCGTCGTTCGCCAGGGCAGGGAAAGACGCCGCCCAGATCGCCGCTGCTTCCTTACCTTTCACCGGCTCGCGGCTCTCCGTCTCCAGCAACTCGAGCCCGACTGCCTGCGTCTCGGCGCCGAGATCAAGCTTTTCCACATCCATCGAATACGGCGGCAGATCAAGCGCCCCCGGATCGACCGGCGCATTTCCCGTCGCGCTCATTCGCTGTACTCCTCAGCCTCAGGCGGAAACTTCGCCTGAAACTCCGCCGACTGCTTCCGCACGTCCAGCCAATCAAAAAAAACGTCCGGTGTCTCAAGCCAGATGCGAAACCAGTTCGCGATTTCTTCCTTCTCCGCCCGCTTGAACGGCTCCACCTTGTGATTGCGCGCAATCATCTCCGCTCGCCGCTTGCCCAGCCGCGCAATATTCAGCACACGTTCCGCCGCCGCTGGCTCATCATGAGCGCGAAATTTTCGGATCAATTCATCCAGCCGCATGATGCTGACTTCCGCGTCTTCCAATGTCTTGAAGTGCAGCAAGTCCTCGAATTCTTCTTCGTACTGATCCTCGGCTTCTTCCTGCATCGAGAGATTTACTTTGAATCCCGCATGCTTCAGCACATCCGCGATGTAGTCGTTGCCGGTTTTTCCATCTTCGCCAAATTCCGCGATCAAGCGCCGCCGCAATTGATCGATCTCGGCCGGAGTGTACTGCTGCGCGCCAATTTCCCGCGCGGCTTGCAGGATCAACTCTTTCTTCGTTGTCTGCGGATCGCTCATCGCTTCGCGCCCCGTCCAGCACCTCGATGTGCTCCCGTCGGGCTCGGTGTGATCGGCCCCGCAGGCGCTCCGCTGTCCGGCACCGGCGTTGCTGCAGGTGCGTTCGCTCCCGCCGGATTCTTCAGCAATTGCCGGTACTTCGTCACGTTGCGATTATGTTCTTCCAGGGACGACGCAAAAAAATGTCCGCCCTGCGTATTTGCCACAAAATACAAAAATGGCGTCTTGCTTGGGTTCACAGCCGCGCTCAGCGATTCCTCGCCCGGATTCCCGATCGGTCCTGGCGGCAATCCCGGATAGCGATACGTGTTGTACGGCGAATCGATCTGCAAATCCGCTCCCGTCAGCGTCCCTTTGTATTGCCCGGTCTGTTCCAGCGCATAGATCACCGTCGGATCGCACTGCATCCGCATATTTTTCGACAATCGATTCTCAAATATTCCCGCCACCAGCGGCCGCTCCTCGGGTCTCGGCGTTTCGCGCTCCACCAGCGACGCCAGAGTAACGAAGTGTTCCGTCAATCCGCTTGCCGGCGCAATTGGCGCCGCTGAACGAATCCGCAGCCACTCCTCTTTGAATTTCTTCACCATCTGCGCCGTCAGTTCGATCGCCGTCGGATGACGCGGCAGATTATATGTCGCCGGATACAAATAACCTTCCAATGTTTTCGCGTTCGGCGCCAGGTCGTGGATCAACTCGGGATTCTTTGCCGCCGTCAGAAATTCAGCCGCTGTCATGTACTTGCCGGCTTCCAGATCGCGCGCGATATCGAACATCGTTTCGCCTTCGCGCACCGTGAACGGCTGCTCAAACACGTGACCGTCCGCAATCTGCCAGAAAACGTCGTGCCCCGAGATTGGTTTATTGAAAAAATATTCTCCCGCCTGAAGTCGCCGTTTCGGATGACGTCGCGCATAAATCTCAAACGCGGTCGCGCTTCGAATCACGCCGTTCTGCGCGAGCAGGTGAGCCACGGTGCGGCTCGAAGCCCCATGCGGCAAATCCACAAACACGCCCTGCGATGGAAAACCCTGGTACGGCCGCGCAATGCTAATCCAGAAATAAACCGCAACACCCGCAGCCAAAATGACCAGCAGCAGCAAAAGTTTTCCCAGGGTTTTCAAGTTAGCTCGCGTTCTCCGTCAAAATCCCGCTGCATCCCACCCTGCACTGCGAAATCTTAAGCCAACCGAATGATCGCAAAACGTTCCACTGCAATTGCGGTGCCCAATCCGCCCCTCAGAGCACCCTTCTTAGATGCTCGCGCCGCGATTTTGCTTCCTCTCCAAATACTCTTTCAAAATCACCGCAGCAGCCATCGCATCCACCGTGGCGCGCGCCGCCGCCTTCTTCTTTCGCACATTTGAATGCACGTGCGCCGGCAGCGAATCATCGTGAAAAACCTTTCCCGCCTGCTCCTCCAGCAATCGTTCCGCTTCCCAACTCGTCAGCCGCTCATCCACCATCTCGACCGGTAATCCAAGCTGTTTCCGCACGCGCTCGCCGAATCGCGTCGCTTCTTCCGCCATTTCGCCGCGGGTTCCATCCAGTCGTAGCGGCAATCCGACCACAATTTCCTTCACCGCGTGCTCGCGCGCTAACTCACGCAGCCGCCGCATATCCTCATTGCGATTCACGCGTTCGATCGTCGCCAGCGGACGCGGCAGCGCCGTTTCGATGTCCGCCAGCGCCAACCCGATGCGGACTTTTCCGTAGTCGATCGCCAGAATCGCCGTCCGGCGAATCGCAGCGACAGGCATGCTTTTCTGAGATTCCCGCTCCGAAGAACTCACCCGTTAATTATACCCGCGTGTACCGCCCGCCACCCAACGCGCGCCGACACCCAATTCTTCGCGAACCTCAGCGTTCTCTGCGTCTCTGCGTTGTCTTTTTCGTACCTCAATCCTTTCGCCCATGCGCCCCATTCACCCACCCATCCCACACACCCTGCCGCTTCATCTGCTCATCCAGCCCCGTATCCTTCAGCTGCTTCTCAATCTCCGCCCGCGTATATCGTTTCCCCAGCGGCTGCTCCCGATCCGCCACGCCCCACGCCGTCACTGCCGCGATCACCGTATTCGCCTTCAGCTCGCGGATGTCCACCTTGTCGAACGTATCCGACGCCGCGTGATAGTTCGGCAAATAATTTGCCTCGACTTGATTTCCAACCATCGTCGGCACGCCATCCAACAAGAAGTCCCAGTTATCCGTCCCAATATCCCCATCGAGTGTGTGATTGTTCACATCCCATGACGCCAGCGGCCGCAAAATCTCACTCAACCCATCGCGAATATCCGCCCGCCCGCTCAACGAAAATCCCGGCGTGCGCCCCGTCCCATCATCGAAAATAATCACGCCACGAATCTTGTCCATCTCCGCGCGGTGCTGCTGCACGTATTGCCACGAGCCCACCATTCCTTGCTCTTCGCCGCTGAACAAAATAAATCGAATCGTCCGCCGCGGCACCAGCCCTGTCGCGCGAATCGCCCGCGCCGCCTCGATCACCAGCGCCGCGTTGCATCCATTGTCCAGCGCGCCCGTTCCCAGTTCCCACGAATCCAGATGCGCGCCTAGAATCACCGCCTCATCCGGCTTCTCGCGCCCGCGAATCTCGCCGACAACATTCATCTGCTCCACCGGCCCGCCGATTTTGTTCGGCATCGCAAATCGCACGCGCAATTTTCCGCCGCTCGCCTCCACTGCTCGCGCCAAATGCATCGCGTCTTCGCGAGCCACCACCGCCTGCGGAATCACATCGATCTGCCCGTCGCCCACGTTCGTGTGCCGATACTGCAACAGTCGCTCCCGCGCCCCCATCCACAAAATCGCCGCTGCGCCACCCTTTCGCGCCCGCTCGATAATCGCCGGCGGCAGCGCATACTCCTCAAACAAATCCGCCCACGTCACACCGACTTTCGACGACACCAGTAAAATCGCGCCCTTCACGTTCGCGCCAGCCCGCGCGAAATCTTCCTCGGTGCCCACGCCAACATAAATCACATTCGCTTCAATCCCGGCCGCAGGCAGCGCCGGCGACCAACCCGCCGCAACCAGCCGCACCGGAAATTTCTCCGCGCCTTCCAAAATCTCCAGCCGCGTCTCGCCTTCGCTCCACGAATGCGCCAGCTGATATTTCTCCGTGTGCACCGTCACGCCCTCCGCGCGAAACGCCGCCACCGCCCAGTCCACCGCCTTCGCCATCTCCGGCGAACCCGACACGCGCCCCCCGACTTCATCCGTCAGCCGCCGCAAATTCTCTTCCATCGGCGATGGCCCCATCACCTGCGGAATAATCTTCGCCGCCGCCTCTGCGCACGACGCCTCCGTCGCCGAACACGCCTGCGGAGCCGCCCCTCCCTGGCGAGCCAGCGGATCGTTTTGATTCGCGGAAATCTGCGCGGATAACGGCGACGCGACGAAGACGCACGTGAGCAGTGCGCCGAAGACTAGAGAACTCAAACGCATCCGATCACACCTCAATGGAAGAATGAGCCCACCGCATTTAGGTAGGCCAGCAAGCGCGCGAAGTATACCGCACCGATGGGAAACTAGAAGGCTGCTTAACCGGGAGGGTCTCGCTTTACCGATAGAGGCGAACCGTTTTGCTCACCGAACGCAGGGGTGACCTGCATCAAAAGAATTCGCCACTCCTCGTTTTCACGAATCATGACAACGCTCATCCGGTGCACCCACGCACGCCGTTCGCTGGCAAACATCGCGTTTTTCCATACGACGCTGGCGACGAATAAATTATCTGTATCGATCAATGCAGGCTCGATGACGGCATCGGAATTTTTCTTGGCGTAGTGTGCGAACAGCTCTTCACCTTTCTTGAAAACCTCCTCGCGCGTCCAATGCCCACCTTCCGCATCAATGAATCGCGAGCGTGGTGCAAAAAACTCAGTGACTTCTTGCGAACTAGAGCTTTTAAGCCCAGCAACAAAATTCTCCAGCGTCGGCATTCCCCCTGCATGTAACCGTCCCGCCGTAGTAACAGTCCCGCGAAAATCTCTTGAGACCTTCTCCCGAATCGCTTCTGCTCTAAGCCCAGCCGCTTGCAGCAGTTGCGCTGCAAGCGATCCGTCCACTCTCATCATTCCCAGGAGCACATGCTGCGTGTCGACATGCCGGTGAGCGAGTCTTTGTGCTTCTTCCGAGGCCAGATTCAAAGCCTTCTTGCATTCCGCCGTTAACGGTATCTCTATGTGCGTTGGGACCCGCTCCCTCCGCGCGATGTGCTGCTCGATCTCAGAACGAATGTCTCTATCTCCAAGAAACAGCCTCAGCAGCGGCTGATCCTCGCGCGCCAAACCAAGTAGAAGGTGCTCCGTCTCGATGTAAGGACTTCCGTAGACGCTCGCCTCATAGCGAGCAAAGAAGATGACACGCCGCGCTTTTTCCGTATAACGCTCAAACATGGCCGTAGCGATGAAGCTTATGTTACTTAATCACATGCCACAACCTTCCACCGAAAGCGACCGTGCGAGCGCATTCGGTTGGCGCCCTATTTGTTTGCATCCGAGACTTCGCGTCGATTCAGAAAACCGGGTACGATTGCATCCATGACTACCGAGAACGCAAACAAATATCAGCCGCCCAGCGCCTTCGAAGCCCTCTTCAATCGCACCTTCGGTTTCCTTGCCGGACTCGGCCTCGCCCCCAGCTTCATCTATCTCCTCGAAGTTCGCGGCCGAAAAAGCGGTAAGATCTACCGCTCCCCGGTCAACCTCATGGAAATCGTCGGCACACGCATCCTCGTCGCCCCCAGAGGTCGCACCCAATGGGTCCGCAACGCCGAAGCCTCCAACGAAATCATCCTGAAGCGCGCCAGCTTCCGCCAAGCCTTCGCCCTTAAGCCCATCCCCGACTCCGAAAAGCCCCCGCTTCTAAAGGAATACCTCGACCGCTACGCCAGCGCCGTCAAAAAATTCTTCCCCGTCCCGCCCAACTCGCCCGTCGAATCCTTCCGCCCCATCGCCGCCACCTACCCGGTCTTCGAGCTTCTCCCGAAATAAACCTGTAGCCGCGGTCGTACCCCAGACCGCGGGCCTTTCCGATCCCGACTACGGACTACCCGCCTCCGCCCAACGAATCGCCGTTCATTTCGAGCGGAGCGAGAAATCTGCTTCGTTCTTTAGCATCTCGTCACGCAACCCCGCATCGATCTGCAAGAAATTCGTCTCCCCTGTGCGAAAATTAAACCCAGCACAATGACATCATCTCTCCAAGTCATGAAATTCGGCGGCACCTCCGTCGGCGACGCCAACTGCATCGCCCGCGCCGCCGCCATTGTCAAATCCACCGCCGCCCAGCGCCCCGTCGTCGCCGTCGTCTCCGCCATGTCCGGCGTAACCAACCGCCTCGTCTCCGCCGCCCACAGCGCAGAACAAGGCGAACAAGACTCCATCTCCCCACTCATCGCCGATCTCCACACTCAGCACATCACCGCTCTCGAAGCCCTCAACCACAATCTCGCCACCCGTGAAAAAACTTCCACCGCCATCCGCGAAGTCCTCGCCGAACTCGAGCGCCTCCTCCGAGGCACCGCCATGCTCCGCGAACTCACGCCGCGTGCCCTCGACGCCATCTCCGGCATCGGCGAACGCCTCTCCGCTCCGCTCGTCTCCGCCGCCGTCAACGAACTCGGCGTCAAAGCGCAAGCCATCTCCGCCACCGAAGTCATCGTCAGCGATCCGCACCACGGCCGCGCCGAGCCTCTCATGGGCCCGACGCGCACCCGTGCCGCCGCCAAGCTCAAACCTCTGCTCGATCAGAAAATCGTCCCGATTGTCACTGGATTCATCGCCGCGACGCCCGAAGGCGTGCAGACCACGCTAGGCCGTGGCGGTTCCGACTACAGCGCCACCATCCTCGGCGCCGCGCTCGACGCCGCTGAAACCGTCATCTGGACCGACGTCGACGGCGTCAAAACCGCCGACCCCCGCCTCGTCCCCGAAGCCCAGACCATCCCCGAAATCTCCTACAACGAAGCCGCCGAGCTCGCCTATTTCGGCGCCAAAGTTCTCCATCCCAACACATTGCGCCCCGTCACCGCCGCCGGCGTCCCTGTCTGGATTCGCAACAGCTTCAAGCCCGAAAATCCCGGCACCAAGATCACCGCGAAAGGGAACTCCTCCTCCGCCGGCGTCAAAGCCCTCACCGCCATCAAAGATGTCACCATGATCACCGTCGGTGGCCCCGGCATCGTCGGCCTCACCGACGTCCTCGCCCGCAGCTTCGCCGCCACCGCCTCCACGCGCACCAACGTCTTCCTCGTCTCTCAATCCTCTTCCCAAAACGACATCTGCTTCCTCATTTCCACTGTCGACGAAAAGCGCGCCATCGCCGCCCTCCGCGACGCCTTCGCCCCCGAAATCGCCGAGCAAACCGTCGAGCACGTCAACACCAATCCCGACGTCGCCATCGTCGCGGCCGTCGGCGAAAACATGCGTGGCATCCCCGGCGTTGCCGGCCGCACCTTTACCGCCCTCGGCCGCGAAAACGTGAACATCATGGCCATCGCCCAAGGCTCCAGCGAATACAACATCTCCCTCGTTGTCGAAAAAAACGCCATGCAGCGCGCCCTCACCGCCCTCCACCACGAATTCCGCCTCTCCGAATTCCTCGTCGCCAAGTGATCGACCATCTCGTCCTTGCCGCCCTCTTGTAGGGGCGGGGCTTGCTCCGCCCGGTCGCTGCGTCTTGTCGCCAATCTTGGCTTAGTAGCGCCGGATTCCAGCCGGCGTTTCGTCTCGTGCCACTGGAGTTCTTGCCCTTGATTCACACTGGAGAACAGGTGTCATCCTGAGGCGGCCGCAAGGCGCCGAAGGATCTCAGCCGCCATTCCCACCACAAACCAAACTAGTACACCCGTACCATCCCTGAAAAGCAATGTTTCGGTAAACCACTGATCCAAATGTATTTACGGAAGTCCAGTTATCCCGACAAACACAGCTGCTCCCCAGTCCAGCTTATGCCGCGCCGACTCGCCTGCCACAGTGATCCCGTACCGAGGAGGCTTCACATGGCTCAAACAATTTGGATTCAACGACTCGAACCCACAAAGAAATCCGAGGCCGAAGGCATGGAATTCGCCTGTGTCCACCTTCATCAGCGAATGGACCAGGTGGGCAAGCTCACGAAGGAAAAGGGCTGGAATCTCGTTCCGAACGCCACCGAAAAAGACGGCACCGCTCACAAAGCTCTCTGCTGCGACACCTGCGCCAAGAACTACAAAGAAGGCAGCATCCGTCTCGCCAAAGAGCCGGTCCACGCCTAACCGCAGCCGTAACATTCGAATGTTCTTGTAGGGGCGGGGCTTGTTTACCCTGAGCCCCGAAGGGCCCCGCCCATACGTTGGGTCTTCGCGGCCGATTCGACGCACATCAGAAATGTAAAAGCGAAGCGCCGGTTTGCCCGAAAACCGCATCGCGATCACAAGGGCATTCCGGCGCTTTTCTTCACTCCGTCCTGAATACGAACCGATCCTCTTAC
>JAFAZL010000861.1 GCA_019239815.1 Acidobacteriota bacterium | reverse complement strand
CGTCGCCGACATTCAGGACGAACTAAAGCTTTTTCCGTTCCGCATCGATCCATCGAGCAAGAACGTCATTCGCGTGAAACTCGGCGACAAGACGTTTACGCCGCCCGAAATTTCCGCATTCATCTTGCGTGAGTTGAAGAATTGGGCTGAAGCGTACTTCGGCGAGCCTGTCGACCGCGCTGTAGTTACCGTGCCTGCCTATTTCAACGACGCGCAACGCCAAGCAACCAAAGACGCAGGCAAAATCGCTGGGCTCGAAATTCTGCGGCTCGTCAACGAGCCGACCGCCGCCGCTCTCGCTTACGGATTGCACGAAAAGCAGCGCGGCCCCGTCGCTGTCTACGATCTCGGCGGCGGCACCTTCGACATTTCCGTCCTCAAGCTGATCTCGACCAGCGAAGGCGACATCTATCAGGTTCTTTCAACCAACGGCGACACGCACTTGGGCGGCGATGACATCGACAACGCGCTGCAATCTCTCATTCGCGCCAAGATTCAGGAGCGTCACCGCGTCGATGTTTCCACGCAGCCTGAGCTTGCACAGGAACTGCGCAAGGCTTTGATCTCCGCGAAGCATCAACTATCGGATTCGCAGACCGTCAGCATTCGCTTCGCGCTACCCGGCGGCGCCGTTTTCGCGCACGATTTCACCCGCGCCGATTTCGACGCCATCATCGAGCCGATCGTCGATCGCACGATGGGCCCCGTGAAGCAAGCCCTCGCCGACGCGCATCTCAAGCCCAGCGAAATCGACGAAGTCGTCCTCGTCGGCGGCACGACGCGCACGCCCCTCATCCGCGCCACCGTCGAAAATTATTTCGGCCGCAAGCCGCACACCGAACTCAACCCCGACGAAGTCGTCGCGCTTGGCGCCGCAGTGCAAGCCAACATCCTCGACCGCGGCGTGCAAAACATGTTGCTGCTCGACGTTACTCCACTCTCGCTCGGCATCGAGACTTACGGCGGCGCTGTCGCCAAAGTCATCCCGCGCAACTCGACGATTCCCGCGAGTGCGCAAGAGATGTACACCACCGGCGTCGACAATCAAACCGGCATCGACATTCACGTCCTCCAGGGCGAACGTGAACTCGCCAAGGATTGCCGTTCCCTCGCACGCTTTATTCTGAAAATTCCGACCGCACCCGCGGGTTTGCCGCGCATCGAAGTCAAATTTCTGATAGACGCGAACGGGATCCTCCAGGTCGCTGCAAAAGATTTGCGGAATGGCCAGCAACATTCGATCGAGGTCCAGCCAAGCTATGGCCTGAACGACACTGAGATCGAGCGCATGCTCGAAGAGTCGATCGAATACGCCGAGCAGGATTTCGCGCAGCGCCAGGTCATCGAAGCGCGCACCGAATCCGAATCAATCCTAACCGCAACACAAAAAGCACTGAGTGGCCCCGCAGGCGCCTCGCTTCCGCAGGAAGAACGTGCCGCGATCGACAAATCCATCGCCGCGCTGAAAGAATCCGTCGCCCGCGATGACTACAAACTCATCCGCAGGCGCATCGACGAACTGAACAACGCGACCGCGCACCTTGCGGAATTGGTGATGAACGGCGCAGTATCAACAGCACTGGAAGGCCGCAAACTGGCCGAAGTTTAGCGCCGGCGAGATTTTGTAGGGGCACAGCATGCTGTGCCCCAGCTTGGCGGCACGTAAACAATGCCGAGCACCGATTTTGGTTTTCCGAAGGAGAGAGCACCATGGGCGGCAGCAACCCATACATCGACGAAGTCAAATACACTCCCGCCACGAAGAAATATAAAGTCACATTTCTTCCCAGCGGCAAAACGATCGAAGTCGATCCCGAAAAAATTCCCTACGGCCACAACGGCCTCCCCGGCAGCATTCTCGACATTTCCGAAGGCATCAAAGCCGGCCTCGACCATGCCTGCGGCGGCGTCTGCGCATGCTCCACCTGCCACGTCATCGTCAAAGAGGGACTCGAGTCCTGCAACGAAGCCACCGACGCCGAACTCGACGAACTCGACGAAGCTCCCGGCATCACTCCGAAGTCGCGACTCGGTTGCCAGACCGTCCCCGATGGCACGACGGACATCGTCGTGGAAATTCCCGACTGGAACAAAAACCACGCCAAAGAAAAAGACCACTGATAACAAGACGTAAAGCAGTGCGAGTCGCCAGCCCCTTGTCTTAACTCTGTGAACTCTGCGCACTCTGTGGTGAAATCTTCTTCAGTCCTTTAGGAGCTCACATGCCTTCGTTTGACTGGGACAGCCTCGACGACATCGCCATCGGCCTCACCGATGCGCATCCCGACACCGATCCCTACACGGTCCGCTTCACCGACATGCACAAATGGATCACCGAGTTGCCGGGTTTTGCCGGCGACCCGCAAAAATCCAACGAATCGAAATTGGAAGCCATTCAACAGGCGTGGCACGAAGAGTGGGAAGATCGCAAGAGCTAAACATTGTCGCGCCCGACTTCATTCCAACGCATCGTGCGAAATGTTTTTCGTGGTGATTCGGCGTGCGGACTGACGGCCGCAATGATCGCACTATTTTTTCTGACATTCACTCTCGTTGCATGTCAAGTTGCGCCCTCCGACAATCGCGCGACCAGCGGCGAGACATCGGCCGCAGCGGCATCGCCATCTCCATCGAGAGACCCGCAGCCGAGTAACTCCGCGACTCGCGCCACCTCCGGCGATCGTTATGATCTCACCCGCGACGAACAGCGCGGCGGCCACACGCTCGACAAGCACGTTGGTCGCAGCGACGACCAACTTCGCGAACGACTCGACCGCGAGCGCGACATCTCCGCTGCATCGACGTGGACTGACCTCTCCGCCGCCGAAGAAACCGTCGCCGCCGCGCTCCGCGCAAATCAATACAAGATCGATCGCTGGAACGATCGCGGATTTCCGCGTGCCAACCTCGCTCTGCATTTCGACGCAGGCCACGACATCGGCCGCACGATGCGACACGGAGAGACTTCATCCGAACCGTGCTCCGCCGCCGTAATCGTTCTCAAAGCCGATCGCGACGGCGGATTCTTTGTACTGACAACGTATCCCGAGGCGCGCGAATGAAACGCAAAACCACACCAAACGATGTCGCCATCGCCCCCGAAGATTTCCCGGCACTGCACGATTTTTTCGCCGCATATCTGCACCAGGATTTTCGCGACGAATACGGCTCTGCCACCAAAGCCGCGAAACAATTCGTAAAGGACGCCTCGCCCGGTCAAGTCCAGGGTCTGCGCGATGACTGGCAGCGCTTCCGCCAAAAACTCGCCGGCCAAACCTTTTCCACCGTCCAGGCCGCCATTCGCAAACTCGGCGCCGCCTGGCTGCCTGACTCCGAAGCCGCCGTCGCGCAACTCGACGTCGCCCTGAAATAGCACTGCGCCGAATTTGCCCAAACGATTCGATGAATCGCCTGCTCTCTGCTAGAATTACTGGGTTGTTCCCACCGTGTTTGGCGCTATGGTGCAACGGTTAGCACGCGGCCCTTTCAAGGCCGAAATACGGGTTCGATTCCCGTTAGCGCTACCAACTCTCTATCTTTCTTAGACTCGTCCTCATCTCATATTTCACGTGTCGTTCCGGCGCGTCTATGGCCACCATCGATCACACATCGCGCGACAACGACGCCGCGGTATCACTTCGAAACGCTACCGCTGGCGCGTCGGAAGCGCACTGCGAAAAATCCGCGCGACCCTATGTGTTAGCCGCGACCATTCTCGGCACGAGCATGGCCTTCATAGACGGCACCGTCGTCAACGTCGCGCTCCCCGCGCTCCAATCCGCGTTTCATGCCACGGCAATCGACGTTCAGTGGGTGATCGAAGCGTATGCATTGTTCCTCGCAGCGTTGCTGCTGGTCGGAGGTTCGCTCGGCGATCATTTCGGCCGCCGCCGCATCTACAGCGCCGGCGTCGCTGTCTTCACCCTCGCTTCCATTTGGTGCGGATTCGCGGCCAGCATCACGCAACTAATCGCGGCGCGTGCAGTGCAGGGAATCGGCGGCGCGCTGCTCGTTCCCGGCAGTCTCGCCATCATCACTACTTCATTTCCGAAGCAAGAGCGTGGCCAGGCCATCGGCGTCTGGTCCGCGTTCACCTCGATCACCGCTGCTATCGGTCCAGTGATGGGCGGCTGGCTCATCGAACATGTTTCGTGGCGTGCAGTCTTCTT
>JAFAZL010000688.1 GCA_019239815.1 Acidobacteriota bacterium | reverse complement strand
CATTCGGTGCTTTACGCCGGAATTCCCTGGCTGTTCGCAGGATTGATCGACGTTTTGATCGGCGGAGTGCTCGTCGATTCGCTGATTCAGCGCGGGTGGAATCCGATTCGCGTGCGGCAAGTTGTGCTGGTCGGCGGAACGGCGCTTGGGCTTGGAATTTTTGGCGCGACGCAAAGTGTTTCGCCGATAGCGGCTGTGTTTTGGATTTCCATTTCGATCGGGGGCCTTTCGGCGGCGTCACCCGTTGGATGGTCGATTCCGTCGCTGATTGCGCCGCGGGAGAGCGTTGGGACTCTTGGCGGAATTTTGAATTTCGGGAATCAAGTCGCCGGAATTCTTGCGCCGATTGTTACCGGGTACGTCGTGCATCACACGCATTCGTTTTCCTGGGCATTCGCCGTTGCAGCCGCGTTTTTGGCCGTTGGGATCGCTGGGTATTTGTTCCTGCTGGGGCGGATTGAGGCGATTCCGGAGCCGAGTTAAGACCCTCCCCCACATTTTTGTGTATGAATGTGATTCTAGGGCGGTTATTTTGTTTTGATGCGCAAGGATTTGATTTTAAAGCATTTACAAACAAAAACGCCGGCAGGATGCCGGCGCTATCGTTTCGCGCAGCTTTTTACGAGGCTCAGTTTACCACAGATAACCAGTTTGTCAAGGTGAACAAAGCGTTCGAATCGTTATGCGGCACGTGAACGGTTTCGCGTCCCGTCAAAATGTAAGCATCCATCCCATCGAGCTTTGGTTTGGCATAAATCAAGCCAGGGTCCCTCCACTGCGCATGCCGGCGCGTTCACAGGAAGTGAACGCGAAGAAAGGCATCGGCTTGCTCCGGTCGGGATGACAGCGGCGGGTGGTTTGCGAATCGTGGTCGGGTGCGATGTTGAGGCCGGAACGTCGAAAGCGGCCGCCGAGCCGCCGCAGTCCATTGTAGGTCGATTAGGGCTTTTTGTTGGGGAGGGCGCGGGTGGCGTTGACGGAGACGCCGCCGTCGACGAGCAGGGTTTGGCCGGTGACGTAGCGGGCGGATTCGCTGGCTAGGAAGACTACGGCGCCGTCGAGGTCGTGGGCTTGGCCGGGGCGTTTTACGGGGATGCGGTCGGTGATGTAGGCGACCCATTCCTGATCGTCGTACATAATCTTGTTCTGGTCGGTGCGGAACCAACCCGGCGCTAAACAATTTACGGTGATGCCGAATTTGCCCCAGTCGTCTGCCAGGCTCATGGTGAGTTGACGGATGCCGCCACGGCTGGCGCCGTAAGGGCCGAGGCCGGCGAATCCAGCGACGCTGGTGACGGAGCCGACGTTGATGATGCGGCCGTATTTGTGTTGGATCATGCCGCGCGCAATTCCCTGCGCGACGAAGAAGCTTCCTCGCAAATTCGTGTCGAGAATCAGATTCCAGTCATCCCAGGTGACGTCGATGGCAGGTTTTCTCACGTTACAACCCGCATTGTTCACGAGGATGTGGATCTGGCCGAACGCGGAGCTGGCGTCGGCGCAGAATTTTTGGATGCTGGACTCGTCGCGGACGTCGAGTTCGAACGATGCGGCGCGACGGCCGAGAGATTTAATTTCGCGTTCGAATGGCGCGAGCGTGTCGATGTTGCGGCTGGTGAGGATGAGATCGGCCCCGGCTTTGGCGAGGGCGCGCGCGAAATGCTGGCCGAGGCCGCGGCTGGTGCCCGTGATGACGGCAACTTGACCGCTGAGATCGAAGAGATTGTCGCTGGGAACGGGATTCGGCATTGGCTTTTTTCGCGCGCGCTTACGCGTTCTTTCCTGGAGTGAGAACCACTTTCAGCAAGCCAGCTTCGCCAGTGTGGAGGCGATCGAACCATGCGGGACCGTCTTCGAGCGGGGCGACCTGGGAGATGAGCGGTTTGACTTTGATCGCGCCGGAGGAGAGGAGTTTGATTGCTTCCGGATATTCGCCGGAGGAGGCGCAGGAGCCCTGGAGGCGAATCTGGCGGCTGACTACTTTTTGCAAGTGGATTTTTACTTCGGGAGCGAAGTTCCCGACGAGCGTGACAGTGCCGCCTTTGCGGACGGAGTCGATGCTGTCGGCGATGGTTTCGGTGCGGCCGACGGCTTCGAGGACGGCGTCGACGCCGACGCCGTTGGTGAATTTAAGAACTTGCGCGGGGAGATTGGATTTCGCGTTTAGGACTTCGGCGGCGCCGAGATCTTTCGCCATTTTGAGGCGCGAGTCGTCTACGTCGGCGACGAAAACGCGGTTTGTGCCCGTAGCGCGAAGCGATTGGAGGATGAGGAGGCCAATCATGCCGGCGCCGACGACAAGGGCGGTTTCGCCGTGATCGATCGGCGTGAGTTTAACGGCGTGCAAGGCGACTGCGGTCGCTTCGAGCATGGCGGCTTCGGCGAACGGAAGATTGTCGGGAAGGCGGTGGACGATACGGGCGGGGACGACGACGTATTCGGCGAAAGCTCCGGAGCGACGGTAGTCGCCGCAAGAAACGCCGAGGACCTGGCGGTTGTCGCAGAGGTTGATGTCACCGCGACGGCAGTTGGGGCAGGCGCCGCAGAAGACGGTGGAGTCGAAAGTTACGCGTTCGCCGACGCTGAAATTCTTTACGTTTGCGCCGAGGGCG
>JAFAZL010000606.1 GCA_019239815.1 Acidobacteriota bacterium | reverse complement strand
CGCGCGATTCCGCGCGCAGGCATCACCACAAACCGTTGACCACGAATTTCAAACCGAACTCGACTCGCATCTCGAACTGGCGACGCAGGAAAACATTCGCCGCGGCATGACCCCCGAAGAAGCCGTTCGCGCAGCGCGCATTCGCCTCGGCGGCCACACCCAGCTCAAAGAAACAAATCGCGAACTCCGCGGCCTCCCCTTCATCGAAACCGCGATTCAGGATTTCCGCTTCGCTTTCCGAATGCTGCGCAAAAATCCCGGCTTCTCCGCCGTCGCGATTCTTACGCTCGCGCTCGGCATCGGCGCCAACACCGCCATTTTCAGCGTTGTCTACGCCGTTCTTCTCAAGCCGCTTCCATACGTCGATTCCGATCAGCTCTTCACCGTCTTCCAGCAGGGAATCAAAGATCCCAACAACACGAACGGCTTTTCTTACCTAAACCTCCGCGACTTTCAGCAGCAAGCCGACGTTTTCTCCGACGTCTCGGCGGTCCAGTCGCACCAGCTCACGCTCACCGGCCACGGCGACGCGTTTGTCATCGACACTTCCGTCGTGACTCCCGATCTCTTCACCACGTTCCGCGTTCAGCCGATTCTCGGTCGCGGTTTCGTCCCCGACGACGGAAAACCCGGCGCCGCTCCGGTCGTGGTCCTTAGCGAAAATCTTTGGCGCGGCTCTTTCGGTTCCGATCCCAACATTGCTGGGACCTCCATCACGCTCGACAAACGCGCCTTCACGATCATCGGTGTGATGCCCGGATCGTTTCGCTTTCCTCAGGTGCGCCAAAGCCGCCAGATCTGGATTCCCATCGTCAACGATCCGCTCTTTGGAAGCTGGCTCGAGCGCCGTGGCGGGCATTGGCTCCGCGTGACCGGCCGTATCAAGCGGGGCGTCAACATCGCGCAGGCCAACGCCCAATTCGATGCGATCGCCGAGCGCCTGACGAAACAATTTCCCGACGACAACGACGGCTGGACCGTTCGCATGATCCCGCTGCGCGATTTCCTCGTCGGCGAAGTGAAAACGCCTCTCCTCGTTTTGCTCGGCGCTGTCGGGCTAGTTCTGCTCATCGCCTGCGCCAACATCGCCAATCTTCTGCTGGCCCGCGCCACGTCGCGCTCGCGAGAAATCGCTGTGCGCGCCACGCTCGGCGCCGGACGCTTGCGCATCGTGCGCCAGCTCTTGAGCGAAACGATCGTCCTCAGTTTGATCGGCGGGCTCGCCGGCGTCGCTCTCGCCTATTACGGAGTCCACGTTCTCACCGCGTTTCTTCCGCCGGAACTCCCTCAGATCCACAGCATCCGCATCGACTACGCCGTTCTCGGATTCGCTCTCGCGCTCTCCGTTTTTGCCAGTTGCGCCGTTGGACTCGTGCCGGCGTTCCTCGTCGCCGGGTCCGACTTGCAATCCACACTGCGCGAAGGCGGCCGTTCCGGCGAAAGCTCGGCATCGCGCCGCGCGCGAAATATTCTCGCCTCTGCCGAAATCGCGCTCGCTCTCGTTCTTCTCGTCGCCGCCGGCCTTTTTCTCCGGAGCTTCTCCAAACTCACCGACGTAAGCCCTGGCTTCCAGGTCGAACACTTGGTAAAAGCGGAAGTCTCGTTGCCTCGCGCCCAATACTCGACGCCTCAGCAATGGTTCGCTTTTTCCGATAACCTGCTGACCCGCCTGCAGTCCGAACCAGGCATGCAAAATTCGGCGATCGCGATTCCGCTACCGATTACCGACGGCTTCGTCAACATCGCCTTTGACATTGAGAATCGGCCGGCGCCTTCCGCCGCTGCCGCTCGACTCGCCGACTACGTCGCCGTCACCCCCACTTATTTTCGCGTGATGAACATCCCGCTCGTCGCCGGTCGCACCTTCGAAGCGCGAGACAACATGTCCGCGCCGGCCGTCGCCGTCGTCACGCAATCCTTTGTCCGCGCGTATTTTCCGAACGAAAACCCAATCGGCAAGCGCATCGTCTTCGGTTTTCCGCCCGATCCCGGCATGCCGCGCGAAATCATCGGCATCGTCGGCGACGTGCACGATGTATCTCTCGGCAAGGAACCTGGGCCCATGATGTATGCCGCCTACGCGCAGTCGCCATTTCCTGGCGCATGCATCGCCGTCCAGAGCACCCTCGCTCCCGGTGCCGTCATCTCGTCGATTCGCAATGCTGTCGCGAGTCTCGACAAGGATCTCCCCGTCACCGACGTCGCCACCATGACCGAGGTCATCCACGACTCCATGGCGCAGCCAAGATTTCGCACCACGCTGATCGCGCTCTTCGCCGCGATCGCGCTCATCCTCGCCGCCACTGGAATTTTTGGAGTGATTTCTTACTCGGTGCAGTGCCGCACAAACGAAATCGGCATTCGCGTCGCCATGGGCGCATCCGGGCGCGCTATCCTGAAAATGGTCCTGCGCGAAACGATGCTTCTCGCGGCAGCAGGCCTCGTCGTCGGCCTTCCCGTAGCCTTCGCCAGTTCGCGCCTGCTAGGCCACCTGCTCTTCGGCATCTCGCCA
>JAFAZL010000595.1 GCA_019239815.1 Acidobacteriota bacterium | reverse complement strand
GCAGAAAGTCGCCGTGTTTTTCGAGCACGACGACGTCTACACCGGCGCGTGCGAGCAGATAGCCGGCCATTACCCCGGCGGGGCCGCCGCCCACGATGCAAACACGAGCAGAGATTCGTTCGGTTGCTTGCGAATTTTGCGCCATGGACTCCATAGTTCGACTCTACTTTGGATTCAGGCGGAGATCACTTTGTTCTGGAACCGCCTGGCCGCGACGACCAGAAGAAATGTGCCGATAGCTAAGAGCGCCAGGCCATCAGTCCAAAGATGGTGGATTGTTGCGCCCCGCAAAATTACCCCGCGCGTAATGTTGATGAAGTACGTCGCCGGGATTAAGTAGCTGATCGGCTGGAAGATAGCCGGCATCGTCTCTCGCGGGAAGATGTACCCAGAGAAAAAAACACTCGGGAGAATCGGCAGGAAGGCGAGCTGCATCGCTTCGGCCTGCGACGCGGCCTTGGCGGATATCAGAATGCCAAGTGATAGCGCAGCGAAAAGATAGGGCAGCGCGAGGCCGGCGAGCAGCAAAACGCTGCCGTGGATCGGCACCCGGAAAATGAAGCGCATGCACGTCAGGATGAGGCAGAGTTCGAAGAAGCCGACGCAAAGATAGGGAAGTAGTTTGCCGAGCATCAGGCCGAAAGGTTTCACTGGCGTGACGAACAATTGTTCGAGCGTTCCGCGCTCTTTTTCACGCACGATCGAAAAAGCGGTGAGGAACGTCGTGACGTTGAGCAGCATGATTGCCGTCAGGCCCGGCAGGAAAAAGTTGGGCGATCGGGAGTCGGGGTTGAAGAGCATTTTGGGTCGCATTTCGACGGCCATCACGTTGCGATCTTGCAGCACACGTTTGAGCGATTCTTGCAAGCCGATGGCGTTGCTGACGTTGATCGCCTGACCCGCGACGGATGAATCCGATCCGTCGATCAGCACGAGCACTTGCGCGCTCATCCCGTGCAACAACTTATCGGAATAATCGACCGGGACTTTGATCCCGACGCGCGCTTTACCCGAGACGATAATGTCGTTCATTTGTTGATCGGTCTGCACATAGCGCATCACGTAGAAAGTGTCGGAATTCTTTAGCTGGTCGATCAGTTCGCGGCTTTCGCGACGGCCGTCCGCGTTGTACACGACAGTTGGAATGTGACGAATGTTGGTGTCGATCCCGAAGCCGAGCAGGAACATTTGCATCAGCGGCATCGTCAGCGAGAAAAATAACGTGCCTGCGTCGCGTCGGATGTGCAGCGCCTCTTTGTAGAACACCGCGCCGAATCCGCGAAAAATGTCACGCACGAGACGCCTCCTCCAGCTTGGCCTGATGCCGGTAGGTCAGCTCGACGAAGACGTCTTCGAGGCTCGCCGCGAGCGGGCGGATTTCGGCGACCGCGATGCCTTGCTTGAGCAACTTGTCCTGCAGTTCGTGCAGATCGGTGTGATCGTCGATGAGCGCGTGAATGGATTGGCCGAAAATCGTCGCGCTGCGGATGCCCGACATCTGTCGCGTGATGCGCAATGCACGCGTCACTTCAGGCGTCGTGATTTCGACACGAATCGTTCCTTCCGGCCGCACCTCAGGAAGTTCGCGTAGGGAATCGGGCGTGCCGTCGGCAATCAGCTTTCCGTAGTAGATGTAGGCGACGTGGCTACACCGTTCGGCTTCGTCCATGTAGTGCGTCGTGACGAAAAACGTGATGCCGTGGCCGGAAAGTTCGAAGAGCAAATCCCAAAGCTGCCGGCGCGCCACTGGATCGATCCCGGCAGTCGGTTCGTCGAGAAAGAGAAGTTTTGGTTCGTGAAGCATCGCGCAGCCCAGGGCCAGACGCTGCTTCCATCCGCCGGAGAGCTTTGCCGCCAGGCGATCGAGATACGGGCCAAGCCCATTCAGCTCGATGATTTCGTTCATCCGCCGCTTGAGTCGATCGGGGGGCAAGCTATAAATACGGCCGTAAAACGTGAGGTTTTCGCTCACGGTGAGATCGTCGTAGAGACTGAACTTCTGCGACATGTAGCCGATGCGCTCGCGCACTTCTTCCGCATGCGTGCGAACATCGAGCCCTTCCACCTGCGCCGCGCCGCCGGTCAAAGGCAGAAGCCCCGTCAACATCTTGATGACAGTCGTCTTACCGCTGCCATTCGGACCGAGAAAACCGAAGATTTCGCCGCGCTTCACTTCGAAGCTGACATCGTTGACCGCGGTGAATTGCCCGAACGCTCGCACGAGGTGCTCGGCGGAAATCGCGACTTCAGTAGCTGGGTATCCGTTTCCCGGAACCATCGCTCAGCTCGCCGCTTTCAGTTTCACGTCGGCGGCCATGCCCGCCCTCACGCGGTTCGACGGATCGTCGATGCGAACCTTCACGCCAAAAACCTGATGAACGCGCTCTTCCCGCGTCTGCACGTTGCGCGGCAGAAATTCCGCCTGCTGGTTGATCTGCTCGACCACGCCATCAAACACTGTCTTCGCGAAGGAATCGACACGAATCTCGGCTTTTTGTCCGAGCGTCACGTGGCCGATCTCGGTTTCTGGAATATAAATGCGAATGTAAATCTGATCGCGTTCGAGCAACGTCGCCACAGGCGTATTCGGCGCGATCAGATCCCCTGGCCGTACATCAAGCACTTCGACAGTCGAATCCGACGGCGCCACAACTTCGCGCTCACGGTAGCGCGCCTCGTCATACGAAAACGAAGCCTTTGCGAGATCAACGTCCTCGCGTCGATTGCCTCTTGCAAATTTTGCGTACGTCGCCTGCGCCTGGTCATATCGCGCCTGCGCCGAAGCAATTTCTTCCGGCCGGTAACCGTGCTGCAATTCATCCAGCTTGTGTTGCGCATTCGACTGCGCCGCGTCGGCCATGCGCCATGCAGCCTCAGCGCTGTCGCGTTGTTGCTTCGACACCAGATCTTTTTGCGAAAGCGCTTCGTAACGGTCGTAGTCCAGCTTCGTCCGCGCCGCATCTGCTTTTGCGCGATCTAGATCTGCTTGCGCCGCCGCGACATCCTCGCGCCGATAACCATTCTTCCGCTGTTCGTACTCCGCCTTTGCTTCTTCCAGTGCCGCCTTCGCTTCTGCGATTTCTTCCGGCCGATACCCGCGCGCCGCTTTCTCCGCAGCCGCCTTCGACTGATCCAGCGC
>JAFAZL010000403.1 GCA_019239815.1 Acidobacteriota bacterium | reverse complement strand
TCAGTGATCGTGAAGTCTTCTCGCTTTAAGTCGCGAATAAGATTGCCGTGACGGTCGCGCGCGACGACGTTGACGAGGACAAGTTCGGACGTGACATGCATTCGATATTGCGGCTGTTGCGGGGCGTCTTGGCCGCGCAAGGATCCGAGACCGCTGGTGAGCGCAAGAAAAACGGCAATGATCGCGACGAGTGGGCGCGTGAGTCGCATGACTAGAAGCGAAACCTCGCAATGAACGTTACCCGGCGGGTTGCGCCGGCGGCGGTAACCTGGCCGAACTGGGCGGAGTTCACCACCGTGTTGATCGTCGTGTAGTCGATGAAGTTGAAAACATTGGCGGCCTGGATACGCAACTCGAGAGCGCGAGATTCTTTAACCGTGATCGTTTTACTGAGCGACATATCCACGAGGACCTCGCCGGGGCCTTGAATGATGTTGCGGCCAGCATCGCCGAAAGCGGTGCCGTTGGGGTTGACGCAAGTGTTGGTAGTACCGGCGGAAGTCGAAGGCGAGCAGAATGCGGCGGTGTTGAACCATTCCAACGCGCTCGGATTCGCAACGGTGATCGGAGCGCCGGTCACATCAGCGCGCAGCGAACCACTGACGCCGCGCTCGATGTCGAAGGTATTACCGAGAACGCGCGGCGTGTACCAAAGCCCACTGGCAACCGTGAAATCTCCGCTGAGCGACCACGCATTGAAAATATGGGACAGCGCTCCGCGTTGCAGATAGCGATGATTTTCGCCAAACGGCAACTCAGCGATCCAGTTGCCGGTGAACTTGTGCCGCTGATCGAAGCTGGAAAGGCCGCGATCGGCTGCGATGTCGAACGGATCTTGCGCGACAACTACGCCGCCACCGCCAATCGAGGAAGCATCGTCGATCGATTTTGAAAACGTATAGACCAGGCCGTAGCTAATGCCGTGCGATTGGCGTTTGCGAAAGCGAACCGAGCCCGCGTGGAAAACGGAATTGCCTGCGGAAGACTCATAGATGAAGGGTTGAAGCCCCGCGATCGTATTGATGGCGCGCTCGGTATCGAGGCGCGTGCCCTTTGAGCCGTTGTAATCGACATTGAGCAAGAAGCCATGTGGCAGCGTGCGCTGGATGTCGAGATTCCAGATTTGGACGTAGCCCAGGCGATAGTTGGGATCGATCGCGTAGTTGTTGGTGATGAGGCCGGGCGGAACCGCCGGGAATCCATTCGCAAGCGAGAGCGGCGTGGCTGCGCTCGCGACGTTTGTCGCCGTCGTGGCGAACGGAGGCTGAAACGCAAAATTCTGAATAATGTTGGCGTATTGCGCCAGATTGTAGTTGATGCCGTAACCGGTGCGGACGACAGTGTCTTTCAGTGGACGCCACGCGATGCCGATGCGTGGAGCGAAATCGTTGCGATCGGGATGCAGCAGTGATGCGGGGAACCCCGATTGGCCGGGGAGCACCACCGAGGCACCAGTAAAGCCGTTGGCGACGTCGAGATTGGCGATGCGATCGTGCGCTTCTGTGAATGGGCCGTTGTATTCGTACCGGAAGCCGAGATTCAGCGAAAGCTTCGGAAGGATGCGCCAATCGTCCTGAGCGAAGAGGTCAAACGAGTTCGACGCAAAGTCATAAGAGTCGGTGCCCGATTGCAGCGTCGTCTGTTGCGGCAAACCGAGGAGAAAATCGGCGAAATCGTAGCCCGTGTCGCGGGCGGGGTTTGCGCCGCCGGCGAATTGAGAGGTTTCGAGGCCGGTGAAAACAAAGGAGCCTTCGGCATTTTTCGCAGAGCGGAAGCTTTGCAGAATGCGGCGATAGTCTCCGCCGAAGCGCCAATTGTGCTTGCCGCGATACCAGGAAAGCGTGTCGGAAATGGTGTAGGTCTGATCGAGCTCGCGGCGCGGCGTCGGATCGGTGAGGCCGGCGAAGGTAGTGAAGCTGATGCCGGGGATGCCGAAGTCAAATGGATTGGTGGAGACACCCGTGATTCCGGCGAGGCCTGCGACGTCGATGTTGTTGGAGTAAAGGTTCGACGTCGAGACGTGATTGTGGTTGTAGCTAAAGCGAAGAATGTTGGTGCGGCGGCCGTTGCCGTAGGTCCAGCCAGCGCTCGCTTGTAGGCCCTGTGTGTTCGTATTTCCCGCGAGCGACGGGAACGGATTCACGATTGCCGAATCGTTGCGCGAATAATTGAGGCCGAAGTTGATGTTATTCTGCGCGCGGCGACCGCTGCCTCCGCCGCCGCGACCACCGCCCATACCGAATGGAGCGCTGGAATCGCCGAAATTGTGAATCAACCGCAGGCTGATCGCGTCGGTGTTGCTGTCGTCGTTGGTGACGTAGTGAAAGTTCTGCGTCGTCGTGCCGAGATTTGGTAGCGGAATGTATTGCAACAGGGCAGTTGCTTGCGGGCTGATCTGCGCGGGATTGATGACGTTGGGCTGGCCATTGAAGTTGAACTGCATGCCGGTCGCTGGATTGAAGATTTGAACGGGCGAGCCATCATTATATGTAGCACCGGAAAAGTTTCCGGCGCGCTCAGCAGCAGTCGGCACGGTCGAGTAAGCGTCGTAAGGTGTGCTGCCGCGCGAGCCGTTCCATCCCGCGAAGAAAAACCATTTGTTGCCGCCGTTGAAAATGTGCGGAATGTTGAGCGGGCCGCCGACGTTCGCGCCGAAGCGCGCGAAGTTGTAGCTGGCTTTCGCCGATTGGATTCCGGTGAGTGAATAGGGCTTCGCGTCGAAGCTGGCGTTGTCGTCGGAGAAATAAAGGAAGCCGTGCGGCTGATTCACGTTGAAGCCGCGGCCAAGCCGGCCGATCATGATCGGGCCGCCGCCTCCGAATCCACCGGGACCGCCGTAGCCGACAGGCCCACCGCCTCCACCGCCTGGACCACCTTGCGTTTGGCCGCCGGGGATGAGTCCGGCCGCTTGCGCGCGCTGGCGAAATTCCTCGATGCGGGATTGTAAATCTTCTTCGCTGCCCGCGCCGAAATCCTGGCTGCGCCCTTGCGCGCCAGAGATGCTAACGGATTCGTTCGTAACATCCGTGCCCGCCCCGCCCATTGGCAAAGTCGCGATGTCGCCGGCGCTGGCACCGCCGCCCGCGCCAGTCCCCGCACCAGCGTTTGCTCCGCCTTCCAATGCGGAGAGCGAGTTTTCGACGGAGAGGCTCTGGAAACCGCGGCCCGCAGCGATGGCTGCAATTGCGGATGCTGCCGGCGATTGCTCTGCCTGGCGCGAAGCCAAAATCATCTCGGCGTCGAACTTTCCAGTTGGCGTGTCGGGCTTGAGCACGATCTCCTGCGTCTGTGGCGCGAATGCCATGAACTCGACGCGCACGACGTAACGCCCACGCGCAAGGCCGGAAAATTTGTAGCTGCCGTCGAGTGCCGTCGCAACGGAATATTTCTTGCCGGTAAGTGTGTTTGCCGCGGTGACCGTGACACCGGGTAGCGGAGTCTTCCCCGACTTAACGGTGCCGCTGATTTCAAACGATGTTGGCGCAGGAGCGTTTGACTGCGCCGCAGCTGGCGCCTGTGATGCAGGCGGTGCGGAATCTGTCACCGGTTGTTGCTGTGATGACTGAGATTGCGGCTGAGCGGGTGGAAATGATTGATCCTGCGCACGCGACGACGGCGAACAAACCCAAACCACACCAAATAGACAGGCGAACGCGAAGACTGGGATCGGCCCAAAAAATTTCAACGAAGAAGCTCCCTCTGTTGCCCCATTGGTAGCCCAAGTTGCGGCGTTGGAGCGGGAGCTGGAGTTGGCGCGGGTGACGGCGGATTTGGCGACGGCGGAGCTGGAGGCGCCGCGTTCGGTGCAGGACTGTCAGCCGAGCCAGAGCTTCCCTCTTGCGATTGCCCACCTTGTTGCCGACGGCGGTTGCCGCCTTCACCTCGCGCTTGTTGCCCAAATTCCTGCATGCGCTTCCACTGCTCGGGACCAATCACGACGATGGTCTTCGGCACGAACACATTGTTTTCGAGCGCACCGCGCGCGAAGACGTGATCGCCGGGCTGAATGTCGGCCATCGTGATCGACTCGCGACCCTTGCGCATCGAGGTGTCTTCGTTCAATTCCAAAGTCTGCGTCACATTGTCAGAGCGCAGCACCGTCAGTTTCGGCGCATCCACGTTCTTGATCTCGCCTGCCACATAATCCTTGCCGAGTATGCCGGCCTGCTGCTGGAATTGGCCGCGCCCGCCGCCGGGACCGCCACCAAACCCGCCTCGCGCACCGGGGCCGCCTGGCCCATTCAAAGATCGTGCGGCAACGACTTCGGCTGTCCAGCTATGGTCAGCCGCTTCTTGCCCTCGCACTAAAATGATGTCGCCCACCTTAAAGTCAGTACGTTTGGCGGGCTGCCGATCTTTCCGAAATTGCGTCTGCCCGTTGAATTTCACGTTGATCGTGTCGCCATTCGTGTCGAGCACATCAATGGAGGTGTTATGTAGCGCGGTGATTTTGCCGAATAAAGGCAGATGCCGTTCGTCAATGCCGCTCTGCTCACCTTGAGAAGCTGGATCTTGCGCACCTTGTTCCCAGGCAAAGTCAGCGGGAGTCGCAGCCGCGATCGCTGGAACGGCCGAAAATGCCGCGAACAAGGTGGCAACAGACAAGACCATCGCCATCCGTTTAACGTCTATTTTCATTGCGAGCTCCGTTCCCGTGTGCGCGAGGAGTGAACTGTAATAATGGACGCTGTTTTCAACGGGCGGGTTTCTTCGCAGGTGTTGGCAACATCGCGCCGCATCGTATACGGGAGCTTCGACGCGTCGTTCGCACACAATCCGCTGTCGTCATTCCTCATTTCCCTGGAATCGGCGGCAAAGTTCCGCTGGGAGCAGGGCAGGAACAATCAGGGGTAGTTTGTCGTTCATTACAAGAGAGACCCAGACAGTTCGCTGTGATGAGGGTTGTGGTGACGCGATCGAGTTTGCAAACCAAGCAGCGTTAAGCGAGGCGAGTGAGTGAATTTAAATCCGTCGAGCACGAATAGGGCCGGAACGCCCCGTCGCATGTTCGCTCGTGGGACAATTATTCCCATTTTCGGTCATTGGTGCTATTTTCAAGCAGGGCTTACCCGCTATAACCAATTGAAGGCAAGTGGTTTAGATCGAAGCCAGGCGGGGCAGCCCGCGTGCGATTTCAGTAAAGCGCGATAACTCCTATGGACATACAACGACCATCAAACGCGAAAGCGAAAAAAATCAAGCGAGCCCTCTATGTCACCGTTGCCGTTGTGGTGATTGCCGGCGTGACGCTCGGACTGTCGCGGCTAAAGCCCGCCGCGCCTTCCGTTGATCGCGGCACGGTTTGGACCGACACGGTGAAGCGCGGCCCGATGCTGCGCGAAGTGCGCGGTCTCGGCACGCTCGTACCTCTCGATATTCACTGGATTGCTGCGCTGACCACCGCACGCGTCGACAAGATTGTGATTCGGCCAGGACATTTGGTCGAACCCAATACTGTGATTCTCGAAATGTCTGATCCGGCCGTGGCGCAAACACTCGTTGACGCGGAATTCCAGCTCAAAGGCGCCGAAGCCGATCTCGCCAACCTCAAAGTTCAAGTCAACAGCGAGTTGATGAATCAGAAGGCGATCGAAGCGGGTGTACGCAGCGACTACGAACAAGCCAAGCTGCAGCACGAAGTGGACCTGAAGTTGTTCAATGAGGGCATCGACGCCGACGTCACACAGAAATTGTCGAAGGTGAGAGAAGACCAGCTCAAGATTCGTCTCGACTTGGAACAAGAGCGTACGCGGGTGGCGGCGGACTCCGCCCAAGCGCGTTTGCAAGCGCAGCAAGCGCACCTCGAACAGGCTCGCGCCATGTATGACTTGCGCAAAAGCCAGGCCGACGCGTTGCATGTTCGCGCGGGCATCACCGGCGTGTTGCAGTTGCTTCCAGTGGACGTCGGACAGAGCGTCGCGGTCGGTACCAACATCGCACGCGTGGCCGATCCGAAGAAATTGAAAGCCGAGATCAAGATCGCAGAAACACAAGCGAAAGACATTACCATCGGCCAAAGCGCCACGGTCGATACGCGCAACGGCATCGTGAATGGCCATGTGATCCGCATCGATCCGTCGGTCGTCAACGGCACGGTCACCGTGGATGTCGGTATCGACGATCCGCTTCCGCTGGGCGCGCGCGCCGACCTCAGCGTCGACGGCACGATTACCCTCGAGAACCTGAAGGACGTTTTGTACGTCGGCCGACCGGTCCACGGACAGACAGACGCGACGATCAGCCTCTTCAAAGTTATGCCCGACGACTCCGACGCCGAACGCGTCAACGTGAAGCTCGGCCGCAGCTCGGTGAACACGGTCGAAATTCTGTCCGGCCTGAAAGTAGGCGACAAGGTCATCCTGTCGGATATGTCGCAGTGGGACAACGTCGATCGCATTCGGCTGAAGTGAGAAGCGTCGATCAAGCGACGGAAACGACTTTCACTAAAACAATCGCAACTTCTCTCGGTTGTGGAGCGATAGCCAGATGAACAGTTTGTGGCAGGACATTCGCTACGCAATTCGTGTGCTCGCGAAACAACCTGGCTTCACCGCGGTCGTCGTGCTCACGCTGGCGCTAGGGATCGGCGCCAATACGGCGATCTTCAGCGTGGTGAACGCGGTGATTCTCGAACCGCTGCCCTTTCCGGAAAGCCAGCGTCTCGTCGCGGTTCAAGGCATCGACGTGCACTTAGGCGATTTGCACCGTCCGCTCAGCTACCCCGACTTCGCCGATTTCCGCACGCAAAACCGCACGCTCGAATCCGTCGCCGCCTACGACAAAAGCAGGGCAACCCTGACCGGCTCCGGCGACCCGCTGCACGTCGAATCGAGCATTGTCAGCGCCAACATCTTCGATGTCCTGCGCGTCCAGCCACTGCTCGGGCGCACCTTCATCACCGCCGAAGACCAACCGGGCACGCGCGTCGCAATTCTGAGCAATCACTTGTGGGCGTCGCATTTCGGCTCAAACCCCGATGTCGTCGGCCACACAATCACGCTCGACGCCAAACCTTACACGGTCGTCGGCGTGATGCCTGCGAGCTTCCAATTTCTTCTCACCGTGCAGCCGCCCGAGCTTTGGACAACCATCTCTTCCCAAATGATCGGCAACGGCACAGATCCACCGTTGACCTCCGAACGTGACGCACACTATCTCAGCGCCATCGGCCGCCTCAAACCCGGAGTCTCGTTGCAGCAAGCCGATGCTGACGCAAATGCAATCGGCGCCGCTCTCGAAAAACAATATCCGGACTCGAACGGCCACCTCAGCCTCGCCCTTCATCCTCAAATAGAAGCGATGGTCGGCGACATTCGCCCCGTGCTGATGATGGTGCTCGGCGCCGTCGGATTCCTCCTGCTGATCGCGTGCTCCAACGCCGCGAATCTTCTGCTCGCCCGCGCGGCAGGCCGCCAGCGTGAGATGGCGATTCGCGCCTCGATGGGAGCAGGCCGCGGCCGCGTACTTCGCCAGCTCCTGACCGAGAGCATCCTCCTCGCGCTCGCCGGCGGATTGCTCGGACTCTTCCTTGCCGTCTGGGGCACGACGATGCTTGCCGGACTCTCCTCACTCCGAATTCCGCGCCTGACCCAAGCTGGAGTCAACCTCTCTGTCCTCGCGTTCACTCTTGGCGTCTCGGTGCTGACCGGCGTGCTCTTCGGCATGGCTCCCGCGTGGCACGCATCGCGCTTCAATTTATTTCTCTCGCTCAAAGAAGGCGGCCGCGCCAGCTCCGACAGCAAGCGCGCCTCACGGGCTCGCAACATGCTCGTCGTCGCCCAAGTCTCGCTCGCCGTCATTCTCCTGGTGGGTGCCAGCCTGCTGGTCGAAAGCATGATTCATCTCACCCGCCAATCGCCCGGCTTCGATCCCAACGGCGTGATGGCGTTCAATCTCGATTTGCCCGACGCGCGGTACGGCAAGCCCGAGCAATCCATCATCTTTTTCCGTGAACTGCTCGAGCGCGTCCGCAACGTGCCCGGGGTTCAGAGCGCCAGCGGCGTCAT
>JAFAZL010000401.1 GCA_019239815.1 Acidobacteriota bacterium | reverse complement strand
AAGCCACCGCCGCCAGATCAATAGCCGACACATCCGAAAACGACCCGGTGTACCGCGCCATCGGCGTCCGCGCCCCCGCCACAATCACCACATCCGTAGGAAACATGCTCTTTCTCCCAGTCAAATCTCAATTTCGCTTCAGGCACTTCACATTCGCTCAACTACGAGCTATTGCAACGAAGTCTCATCCAAAATAAAAAAACTTTGTCATCCTTCGCGGTCGGAAGGACGGCGAAGGATCTCAGCCGCAACCCAGCTACAAAACCAAGCCGTCGAACGCAGTCGACGGAAAACTCTTCCCTTTCGACTTTCAACTATCGACAGTCAACTCTCTTCAAATCTTCGGGCTCTCCAACGCCACAATCGTATCTCCGCCCGCCTTACGCGCCTCTTCCGCCGAAGTCTCCGCCCGGTTGATCAAATCCGTCACAATGTCTTCATTCTCGTAGTCCGGCTTCGCCACTGCCTCGACAATTCCCGCACTCAGCGTCACCTGCGTCGAATCCCACGGCGGCCGCACACCCGAAGCCGCACGGCGCAGTTTCTCCGCCAGATTCTCCGCTCCCTGCAGCGTCGTATCCGGCAAAATGAACGCCAGCGACCACGACGAATATTTCACCGCCACATCGTTCTGTCGCACGATCGGTTGCAACGACCGCGCCAACTGTTCCAAAAATCTCTCCACCGGAGATTCGCCATGCTGCCGCAAAATATCCGCGCCGCGATCGATCTGCAAAATCGCCAGTGCCAGTGGCGTCCCCTGCGTGCGCGAACGCTCCGCCTCGGTCAGCAAACAACTTTGATATGAACTCCGGCTCAACAAGCCCGTGCGCTCGTCCGACACGCCCATGCGCCGCACCAGTGAACGCAGCCGCGTGTGACTCACGCTCATCAACATCTGGTCACCGATCGCTTGCAAGAAATACGCCTCGTTCGGCTTCCATTTATGCTCGGCCGAGTATCCGACAATCAACATCCCGCCCGGAATCTGCGTCTCTTTGTCGGTGATCATCACGCCGAGCGCGGTTTCGAGCCCCAACTCACCCAGGATCGATGCGTCCACTGCATCCACCGTCAGCCCGCCCAATTCATCGGGCTCCGCTTTTTCCATCTGCGCCAGCAGCAACACCACCTGCGCTCCCGGTGCGGTCCGCAAACCCTGCGCGCAATATTCCGCAGCGAGTTCCGGTGGTCGCCCCGGCGCGCCAATCACCGCCAGCGCTCGCGCAGCACGCAAATAGCCGCCAACCTCGTTCACCGCGGTATTCAACATCGCGCGCGGCGTCTGTTGCCGAAAAATCTTCTGATTGATCTCCGAAATCTTCGACAAATCCCGAAGCGTGTCGGCCGTGTAGACACCCGACTTATTTGGCGATGCCGCGGCGATCGACTCCTGCCGAGGTGGCTCTTGCGCGGCAGGAGGTGGAGGGGGCGGCGGAGGCGCTGCTGGTTGGGGCTGCGGGGATTTGGCTTTCGGCGCTCCCTCCGGCCACCAGTTGGCCAGCTCATACAGATTCCGCAGCCGCGGATAGCGATCTTCCTCGCCCGGAAACATCGCTGCAATTTTTTGCAGCCGCTCCATCGCCTTCGCTTGCAGCGAATACTGCAAAAAGATTTCCGTCTGCACGATCAAGTCTTCCAGCGCTTGCGTCTTTCGCACTTCTTCGCCAGGACCATGCGCCGCCGGTTCGCTCGCAACGTGGCGCGCGGCCGTCGAAGCAGTAGCTCCCAGCCCGCCAGACTTCGCGATTCGTCCTGCAATTCGCTTGAAAAAACTCTCGTCCGCTTTGCCCTGCAGTTGCGCGATCCGCTCTTGATTGCGGTGGTCGTATGAATCGATATCGAGCAGCTTCTCGACGGTATCGCACGCCTTTGGAATATTGCCCGCCGCGAGATACGCGTCGAACGTTCTGATCAAAATCTCGAAATACTGCGATTCGCGATTCAGTTCGTTATACAGCTGCGCCCAAAAATCTAGGATTGATAGCGACTCGGGGTGTTTCGAACCGATGCCATCCATCTGTACTGCAAATTCGTTTTGCTTCTTGTCGGCAAACATTCGCCGTTTCAAGGCGTTCAGTACCTCGACAGCTTTGCCTTCTTGCCCGATCCCGACGTAGCCATCCACCAGCTCAAACAACCGCGTGATTCCTTCGTTCTTCTCTCGCAGCAAGCCCTCAAGCACAAGGCGCGCGCGGTCGAGCTGCCCCGAAGACATCAGCGCATCCGCATACGTATCCAGAAAAGTTGCGTCCTTCTCGTTCGCAGCGAAAGGCTCGAGCAGCGCCGCCGCCGTCGCCGCGTCTCCCGATTTCAAGGTCGCATCCGCATACAGCAACGCAACACCACGTTCATGCGGCGCTAGCTTGTATGCGTGTCCCAGAAAGTTCAGCGCTTCCGCCGTAGCTCCGCTCGCCGATGCAAGTTGCCCAGCCCGCAGATAAGCGCGCGCCGCAAGCGCCGTCTTCTTCAGGTTCTCCGCCGCTTCCGCTAGACGCAGCTGTCGTTGAATATTGTCCGGCGCGAGCTGTGCAGTGCGTTCCCAACAGAAAAGTGCATCCTCAGCGCGGCCAGCTTCCGAAAACATCTCCGCCGCGCGCGAATACTGCTCGATCGCTTCGTCGTATCGATTCTGTTTTTGTTGCAGAAATGCGTAGCGCGCGATGCGCTCTGGCGGCTGCTGATTCGCAACCGGCCGCAAAAACCGGTTGTAGATCGCCAGAGCCTTGATCTCATCCCGCGGCTCGACCAGCAAATCGAACAACATCCCGTAGTACACGGCTGCGCGGTCGGGCTGCTCCATGCGCGCATACAAATCCCCGAGCGCCTGAGTCGCCTCCTGGTGCAGCGGAGCCGCCTCAATCACGGCGAGGTACGCCTCGATCGCGTCCTCGACACGATTCTTCTCCAGGAAGCGCTTGGCGCGCTCCAGTTGTTTGCTGATGTCTGCGGCCATTCCTCAGCCAGCCTCTACTTCAGGCAACTTACTCCAGATTTCGATTCAGCCCATCCCCAAGGCCTTCAGGCACTTGCGGGCCATGGTTCATCCGCAGAGCCTTCCAGTTGGCGAGGGTCTATCCCAAAGTTCCGCTTCGAAGATGGTCCGTGCGCCTACCGTTCGCACTTCCCCGAATCCACTATATACCGCGCGCCAACTCCGCAGCAAAACTGCCCAATTCCGTCGATGCAGTAAACGCCACGTAGCACGCACGCGACTGCTCGGTCTCACGCCCGCGAGCCGCCACCAAAGGTTCGGGCGAGAGCCTGAAACCCAGCCCCATCTCTGCAGAGTCTCTGGTTTCGTTTTAGCCGCCAGGAACGAATCGGAGTCGGCAGGATCGCAGTTCGCCACCCTGTAGCCGCGATCGTCGTTCAGATCGCGGGGTTTAGACTTAACCCCATCGAGCCCAAGCCATTTTGCGACTTCGCATCGGCTCGCAATACGCAGCTAGGTCGATCACTTTATCTCGCTGCTTGGTTGCCTCTTTACTTCGTCTCACCGCTACTTCACTGCTTCTTACTTCGTTCCTTCTATGGCAAACTAAATGATTACTGGGCACGATTTTACGCAGCGTGCGGCGCCGTCCTCGCGTGTTGAAAGCTCCTGCCGAGTAGCAAACATTCATGGATCCAAAGTTCATTCGGAATTTCTGCATCATCGCGCACATCGACCACGGCAAGTCGACGCTTGCCGACCGCCTGCTTGAAATGACCGGTGCGCTGTCGCAGCGCGAAATGGTGCATGAGCAGTTTCTCGACTCGATGGACCTCGAGCGCGAGCGCGGCATCACCATCAAAGCCAAGAGCATTCGCCTTCACTACACCGCGAAAGACGGAAACACGTATCGCCTGAATCTGATCGATACACCAGGTCACGTCGACTTTTCGTACGAAGTCTCTCGCGCTCTCTCTGCATGCGAAGGCGCTTTGCTCGTCGTGGACGCGAGCCAGGGTGTCGAAGCGCAAACCGTTGCGAATACATTTCTCGCCGCGGGACAAAACCTTACGATTCTTCCGGTCATCAACAAGATCGATCTGCCCGCCGCGCAACCCGACTACGTCAAAGAGCAGATCGAAAACGTGCTCGCGATTCCCGCGGGTGACGCGATCATGATCAGCGCGAAGAGCGGCATCGGCGTGGAAGACGTTCTCGAAGCGATCGTACATCGCGTTCCGCCGCCGAAAGGCAGCGCGGAAAATCCCCTGCAGGCATTGATCTTCGATTCGTGGTTCGACATCTATCGCGGCGCCGTCGTTCTGGTGCGCGTGATGGAAGGGCGACTGACGAATCACATGAAGATTCGCCTCGTCTACAGCAGCGAAGTTTACGAGGTCGAGCAACTCGGCACGCTCACCCCGAAGCCCGTTGCGCTCGAAGAACTCGAAGCCGGCGACGTCGGCTTCGTCGTCGCGAATATCAAAGACGTCGCGGATGCGCGCATGGGCGATACCTTGACGCAAGTGGATCGGCCGGCGCCTGCGCTACCAGGTTTTGAAGCGACGAAGCCGATGGTGTTCGCGGGATTATTTCCCGTTCTTGCCGACGAATACGAACCGCTGCGCGACGCGCTCGGAAAATTGAAACTCAACGATGCTGCGTTTTTTTACGAAGCGGAAAATTCCGTCGCATTGGGTTTTGGTTTTCGCTGCGGATTTCTCGGCTTGCTGCACATGGAAATTGTGCAGGAAAGGCTCGAGCGCGAATTCGGATTAAACTTGATCACGACAGCGCCAAGCGTGCGCTATCGCATCACGAAGGTTACTGGCGAAACGATCGAAGTCGATTCGCCGGCGAAGTTTCCGAATCCGAGCGACATTGCGAAAATCGAAGAGCCGATCATCAAAGCGATGATCATCACCAACGACGAATCGGTCGGTGGAATTTTGCAGCTCTGTCAGGACAAACGCGGAACGCAAAAAGGATTTGAGTATTTGTCCCCGACGCGCGTGATGCTCACTTACGAACTGCCGCTGAACGAAATCGTTCTCGACTTCTACGATCGGCTGAAAAGCGTCTCGCGCGGTTACGCATCG
>JAFAZL010000327.1 GCA_019239815.1 Acidobacteriota bacterium | reverse complement strand
ATCGACGTCGAGCACGCGCTCGACCCCGTGTACGCGAAACAGCTTGGCGTCGACGTCGACAACCTACTCGTGTCGCAACCGGACTACGCCGAGCAAGCGCTCGAAATCACGAGCGCCTTGATCACCTCGGGTTCAATCGACGTATTGGGCGGCGATTCGGTCGCCGCGCTCGTTCCCAAAGCGGAGCTCGATGGTGAAATGGGCGATTCGCACATGGGCGTGCAGGCGCGGCTCATGTCGCAGGCCATGCGCAAGCTCACGGGCATCGTTTCGAAGTCGAATACCTGCCTCATCTTCATCAACCAGATCCGCGAAAAGATCGGCGTGATGTTCGGCAATCCCGAAACGACCACCGGCGGCCGCGCGCTCAAGTTTTATTCATCGATCCGTGTAGACATTCGCCGCATTCAGGCGATCAAGGAAGGCGATCGCGTCGTCGGCTCCCGTACGCGCGGCAAAATCGTGAAGAACAAAGTAGCCGCGCCTTTCCGCGAAGCCGAATTTGACATTCTCTACGGCGAAGGCATATCGCGCGAAGGTGATCTCATCGATCTCGGCGTCGACAAGGGCGTCCTCGAAAAATCCGGCACGTGGCTCAGCTACGGCGGAGAGCGCATCGGCCAGGGCCGCGAAAACGCGCGCCTGTTCCTCAAGGAAAACAAGGATATCCGCGAGAAGATCGAGACCGCGCTTCGCAAAAAGCTCGGTATCGGCCCGGCCAACAACGCCAATGCCGCGAACGGCACGAACGGTGCAGCCGCCACTCCGGCGCACGGCCCTAATGGCCACGCCGCTCCGGCCAACGAAAAGCCGCCGGTCAAAGCTGCTGCTGCCGCGGCGTCTTCATCCGACTCTGGCAAGCGCCCCGGCCGCTAAGTCTGGCTACAAAAACTCAGCAATGCTTTGGATGGGCGCGGAATCCGCGCCCATTCGCGTTTCAACTTGGCACATGGCCGCGGGTGACTGTTCCACTCCGCCTACTCGCAAATACCCCTGTTCCATTCCCCACTCCGCCACCGTCCCTTCGGCCCTCCCCCTTAGACCTCCCGGCCAGCTATCAAAATAAAGCACATATTTCGTACCAGCCCCACTAGACTATTGCCTACCTACATGCAAATCCCTACAATTCGTTTCACCTGCAACGTGTACGTGTTTCAGTCAGGTACAGCGGCCGATGTCGCTCCGTCGCTAACTTGTTTGAAATCAGCTTTTTCACGGTGGACAGGCGAATGCTCCTTAGCAGTGCAAGCCTGACCTTCGGGGGAAAAAGCAAGACGCGAAGGAAAGCGACTCGGAAAGAGGTTGTTGACCTAAGTAAAATCTTAGGTTAGAAACACCGCCTCTCACGTGGTCGGCGATCGGGTACATCAAAGATTGAGGGACAGACGTTGAAGCACTTTGCAAAAGCTCTTCTCGCGGCAGTGACTGCCGTAACCGTGGCTGCTCCGATTCCTGCTGCGCCCGCAGCGGCTGCCGGCAAAGCGCCTGTTCATCACCCCTCGCGTTTCCGCGGTGTTCCGACTTTCGCCAACTCCACGCTCGCTGACATCGGCACGTTCGACGATCCAGTCGTCCGCGAAGCCGCTGTCGAAGGTCTCGGCCGCTACAACGGCGCGGTCGTTGCGGTGAACCCGAACACGGGCCGTATCCTCACCGTCGTGAATCAGAAGGTCGCGTTCGGCGACGGCTTCATCCCGTGCTCCACGATCAAGCCGACGATCGCGGTTGCCGCGCTCGAAGAAAACGTCATCACGCGCGACACGATGCTCCGCGTTCACGATCGTCGCGCTCGCTACATGAACCTCACCGAAGCGCTCGCGCACTCCAACAATGACTTCTTCGAGCAGCTCGGCGTTCGCATGGGTTTCGATACGGTTTCCAAGTACGCCCGCCTGATGGGCCTCGGCGAACTGGCCGGCTACAACTTGCCGGAAGAACACCCGGGCTCGTTCCCGATGGCGCCGCCAGCTAAGGGTGGCGTGGCTCGGATGTCGAGCTTCGGCGAGGGCATTCAAATCACTCCGTTCCAGCTTGTCTCGCTCGCGTCCGCATTCGCCAATGGCGGCACGCTCTACTATCTGCAATATCCGCGCACTCCCGAAGACATTCAGAATTTTCAGCCCAAGGTAAAGCGCGATCTCAACATCGCTCCGGTCCTTCCAGAAATTCGCGAAGGCATGCTCGCCGCGGTTCTCTACGGCACGGCCAAGCGCAGCTTCGATGCGGGCGGCGACGAAACTCCGCTCGGCAAGACCGGCACCTGCAACGATCCGACGTCCAAGGTCGGCTGGTTCGTCACCTACGCCGACGAGCAGCACCCGAAAATCGCGCTCGCCGTTCTTCTTCGCGGCCAGTCGCACCAGGTTGAAGGACCGACGGCGGCTCTCGTAGCCGGCCGCATCTACAAGCGCCTCCGCGAACAAAACTACTTCGCCAGCTCGACCGCTTCGAACGACACCGTAAAGCCCGTCACCGTAGTCGGCACCGACTCCGGCAACTAGCTTCCCAACAGCAAAGTTCTGAAACAAAAAGAGCGCGCCAACTCAACCGGCGCGCTCTTTGATTTTTGTCGTTACTTCATTTCGTCGTTGCGTCGTTACTTCGCATCTCCCCTCACTCATGCCTCAGCGCAATCATCGGATCAACAGTCATCGCCCTCCGCGCCGGCAAATAACACGCCGCTAAGGCCACCACCGCCAGCGTCCCTGCCGCCGCGCCAAAGGTGACCGGATCACGCGGCGCAATCCCATAGAGCAACGTCGCCATGTATCGAGTCGCGAACAAAGCTCCAGCCAAGCCAATCACCAACCCGCCCACTGTCATCGCCAGCCCCTGCGACATCACCATTTCCGCCACATCCCCGCGACTCGCACCGAGCGCGACGCGAATCCCAATTTCATGGGTCCGCTCCGCGACGGAATATGCGATCACGCCGTAGACTCCCACCGCCGCCAGTGCCAATGCCACAAATCCAAAAAATCCCAGCAGCGTCGCATTGAATCGCGTTCCCGAACTCGCATCCGCTACACGCTCATCCAGTGTTTTAACATCGAACACCGGTTGCTCTGGATCGACCGCCAGCACTACATCGCGCACAGCCTTTGCTAGATTCCGCGGATCGGCGTCGGTCCGTACTGCAATCCCGGCTATGATCTCCGGTCTTCCCCCGTGTCCGTGTGGCATGTAAATCAGGGGATCCGCTTCTCTGTCCAGCCGTGCTCGCCTCACGTTCCCGGCTACACCGACAATCGTTTGCCATGGCAAATGCTCACCCGGTCCAGCTCCGAATCGCAGTCGTTTTCCTACCGCCGCTTTTACATCGCCCTCCATAAATTTCTGAACGAAGGCTTGATTCACTATCACAACGTTCGTCACCGTCTTCGAATCGATCTCTTCGAATTCGCGTCCCGCCAACAGTGGCACACGCAGCGTTGCCAGATAGTTAGCGTCGATGCCTTCGTTGGTGATGGGAGGACGCATTTGCTCTGGCAATTCGCCTGGCCGGCTTTCCAACTCAAATGTTCGCATCATGATGATGTCTGTTAACGGCAGGCACGTCGTGAGGCCCGCCTCGCGAACGCCGGGCAGCGCTTTCACGCGCCGCATGACTTCGTCGTAAAACCCATTTCGTGCGGTTTCACTCTGATACTTAACCGACGGCAGCATCAACCCGACTGTGAGCACGTTGTCGGCTTGAAATCCCGGGTCAACTTTCGACAACATCACGAAACTGCGCAACAGCAATCCTGATGCGGCGACCAGCACAACGGCAAGCGCCAGTTCACACGTCGCCAGGGCATTGCGCAAGCGTCGTTGACCGACGGCGCTTGTGGCTGTGTCGCGCACGTCTTTCAGTCTTACATCGACATCGGGTTTCGATTCCCTCAGCGAGGGTATCGCCGCGAATAAGACCACCGTCACGCAGGTGATGCCCATTAGAAAAAGCAAGACCCATCGGTCGATCGTAATATGCTGCGCTTGCAGAAAATTCTCCGGCGCATAATCCTGAAGCAGGCTCACGCCAAATGCGGCACCCGCCAGCCCCACAATTCCCCCAAGGGCCGCAATCAGCGCGCCCTCGGTCAGCAACTGGCGCAATAGCCGCAATCGGCTTGCCCCGATCGCACAACGTACAGCAAGCTCCTTCTGCCGATTCGCCGTTCGCGCCAACTGCAAATTTGCGATGTTCACGCAAGCAATCAATAACACCGCACCGACCGCCACCGACAAGATCAACAGCGTGGAGCGAGTGTCGCCCGCGAGCTTGTTGTGCAGCGTCATCGTCACCGTCTGCACGCGCTCACGCATGTGTACCAGCATCGCCGGCATGTCGCCATCGGTCCGTTTGCTCAATTCCGTTAAGTCCGCCTTCGCTTGTTCCAGCGTCACTCCCGGCTTCAATCGCCCGATCACTCGTGTCAGCGACATTCCCTGCACATTCCAGTCCACCTTCGGGGTGAGCTGAAATACCGTAATCACATCGGGGTCGAATCCCCGGGCTGGGTACCGAAACGATGCCGGCATCACGCCGACGACGGTGTAACTGTCTTGATCCAGCGTGATTCCTTTGCCGACGATGTTTGGATCGCTATTGAATTTGCGTCGCCAAAACGCGTTACTCAGCAGCGCAACACTCGGTCCGTCGGGCAATCCTTCTTCGGTTGTGAACCAGCGGCCCAGTTCCGGCTGCACCCCAAGAACTTGCAGCAGGCTTGGTGTTGCGAACCCAGCCATGACTTGTTCGGGCGTGCCTTCCTTCGTCAAGGTCATCGGACCGCCCATCCCCATCGCACCCATTTTTTCGAACGTGTGATTGTTCAGCGCCCAATTCGCAAATTCCGGATTTGGCGTAGCCTCGTCGTTGAAGTTCGGGTCAAACTCGCCAGCCCACACGAGCCGCCCCGGATCACGATACGGAAGCGGCTGCAGCAACACCGTATTCACGACACTAAAAATCGCCGTGTTCGCGCCGATCCCCAGCGCCAGCGTCAGGATCGCCGTCGCCGCGAATCCCGGATTTTTCCGCAGCATCCGCGCCCCAAATTTCAAATCCCCAAAGAAATCCTCGAGCCACCTCCAACCCCAGGCTTCTCGCCCGCGCTCGCTCATCGCCGTTCCATTCCCAAACGCACGCGCCGCCGCATACCGTGCCTCGCCCCGCTCCATGCCTCCAGCGACGAGTTCCAGTTCACGCGCCTCGCGATGCAACCGCATCTCTTCCTCAAGGTCAGCAGCCACCGAGTCGCGCCGAACCAGCCCAATCACCCGCCGCCAGATCTCGCCAATCCACGCCACGCTGCACCTCTCAAGAGCCTATCTATGTACGGCCCATCGTCATTTCTTTACCTTCACCCTACTCGCCCCTCAACGCCGCCATCGGGTCCACTCTCGTCGCTTTCCGTACTGGAAAATATGTCGCCGCCAATCCCGCGATCACCAACAGTAGCGTTGCTCCCGCAAAACTGAGGGGATCGGTCTGGGTTACGCCAAACAACAGTCCCTTGATCAACGCCGCCGCCCATAATGCCAGTACCAAACCTGCGCCAAGACCTACGGCCGCAAAACTCCCGACTCGGTTCAACAACAGTTTCACAATCTCCTCGCGTGCCGCTCCCAGCGCCATTCGCAAACCAATCTCAGGGATGCGTTGCATCACGAAGTAGTGCGTCACTCCATACAATCCGATCGCCGCCAACGCCAACGCGAGCGCCGAGAAAATTCCCATAAGCCAAGCCTGAAAACGTCTGGGTGCCGTCTGTTCGCGCAAAACGTCGCTCATGGTCATCGCTTCGGAGACAACCGCGTTCGGATCCAGCTCATGGAGCGCGCCTCGTACAGTCATAGCAAGTTGTGACGGATCGATCGACGTGCGCACCACGAGATTGGGCGTCGCCTCTCCTCGTTGCGCTTGTACTTCGTAAATCACCCCCATGGGTGCCTCTTCCAGTCCATGGCTTCGCATATCGGGCACCAACCCGACAACGGTTACCCATTCGTCGTTTCGCCCGCGTGCATCGAAACCTTTGAATCGTTTTCCAATAGGGTCCTCGCCGGGCCAGTATCGTTTCGCGGCTGTCTGGTTGATGATTGCTACCGGCGGAGAATCGGGTCCGTCTTGCTCCCGGAAAAATCTGCCTTCCAACAGTGGCATCGACATCGCTCGAAAATAGTTGCCACTGACCTGCGTCCATACCAAAAGCTTCCAGCTCGACTCGGGCTCCGCCGGCCGACCCTCGACCTGCCGTAGCGCGTGACCTCGCCTCTCGTCCAAATAGAAAATGTTGCTGACCATACCGGCAGCCCGTACTCCAGGAAGCTGTTCCACGCGCTCGATCGCGCTTTTGTAATAGTTCCGAGCGCGGGCCGCAGGCGTTGTGTCCTCATCCACAAACTGCACGTTCATTGTCAAGATGTGGTCGGGCCGGAAGCCCGGATCGATCTGCAGCACGCTCACGAAGCTTCGGATCAGCAGGCCGGCGCTCGCCAGTAGTACGACGGAAAGCGCGAGCTGAGTGGCGATCAATAGCCCTTGTGTTCCCAGCGAGCTCGCGACGGTATTCTGCTGCCCGGTCTTCAGCAACTCGTGAGGATCGCATTCAGAAACTCGACGAGCCGGCACAAGACCAAAACAAATTCCGCAGATCAGCGCAAGCACAAGACCGAAGGCAAGCACGGGCATATCCACTTGCGCCTCGTTAAGACGTGGCACATGGAACGGCGGAAGCGCGACGATCAATGTCATCATCACTCGCGCCAGCAGCACTCCTCCGGCACCCCCAAGCAATCCCAAGAGCGCGGACTCGGTTAACAACTGGCGTACGACGCGCCAACGGCTTGCGCCCAACGCTGTTCTCAATGCCAGTTCTTTCCTTAGCGCCACGCCTCGTGCCAGAAACAACGTTGCCAGGTTCGAACACGCAATCAGTAGCACCACCAGGACACAGAGCGCGAGTAAGAGGATCGGTTTGCGCATTTCACCGGAAATGTACTCATCAAGTGGCCTCACTGCGATCGCCAGCGTCTTGTCCGTGTCGGGGTACTGGCTCGCCAGTCGCGCCTCGATCGTGCTTATCTCCGCCTGCGCGTCTTTCAGCGTGGCGTTGGGACTCAATCGGGCAATGACTTGGAATCTCGCCTCGCCTTGTGGTCGGTTTAGGTTCGCCGGGTCACTTGGATTGGGTTCCGCGAACGGATTCGTCGTCAGGGGCAACCACAGTTGCGCGTCGCGAAACGGAAACTGCAATGACTCCGGCATCACGCCCACTACTCGCCAGTTCTCTCCATTTAAGCGGAGGTCCCGGCCCAGCACGTCCGGCGCGCCGCCAAATCGCGACCGCCAGAACTCGTGGCTCAAAATTACAACTCGTTCGCGTCGCTGCGACTCCTCTTCCGTAAACGTTCGCCCTAACGCGGGTTCGCCACCCAACAATGAGAAAAGGTTAGATGAAACAAAAGCGCCCTGTATCTTCTGGGGCTCGACGTCAGCTGTGAGCGTCAGCACCGACCAGCCGCGTTTGTAGAAAATCGCCATATCTTCGAATGCTTTCGCCTCGCGCTTCCATTCGAGAAAATCGCGGTAGCTCGTGCTTCCATCCGAGATCGCCCAGGCGCCCTGCTGAGAATCCGTCACCCAGAACATCGCCAGTCGCCCTGGGTCTCGGTAGGGAAGCGGGCGCAGTAATACGGCATGCAGCACGCTGAAAACTGCCGCGTTCGCACTGATGCCCAGCGCCAGAATAAAGATCGCGATCGCACTAAATCCGCGATTCTTCAGCAGCGTTCGAACTGCGTAGCGTAGGTCTCCTCCAAGGTCTTCCAGCCAGCGCCAGCCCCAGGCTTCGCGCCCCCGTTCGCTCATCGCCGTAACATTCCCAAACGCTCGCGCAGCCGCGTACCGCGCCTCTTCCCGATCCATACCACCGTCGATAAATTCCCGCTCACGCAATTCCCGATGCGAGCGCATCTCCTCATCGAGGTCCGCCGCCATCGAGTCCCTCCGCGAAAACCCCGCCACCCGCCGCCACAGTTCCCCAATCCAACTCACGCTACACCTCTTCAACCCCTACTCCATCTCTGTACGGGCGCAGCACCGCTGCGCCCCAAGTCCGCACGATCGCAAATGCGCCCAGCGTTTCTCTTCGTGTTCCGTTCGACTTTCAAGTGCTTCTTCCTCACGCCGTTTGAATCACCCTCACAATCGCACCCATCACTCTCTCGAATTGATCCGTCTCGACTTCCATTTGTTTCTTTCCCGCCCGCGTCAGCCGGTAATACCGCGCGCGCCGGTTCTCATCGGTCACGCCCCATTCCGCCTTGACCCAACCTTTGACCAACATCCGCTGGAGCGCCGGATACAACGATCCTTCTTCCACCTGCAGCACATCCTGTGAACTCCGTTGGATCGATCGCGCAATCTCAAACCCGTGCATTTCGCCGCTGCGTGCCAGCGTTCTCAAAATCAGCAGCGCGAGCGTCCCCGGCAAAATCTCATCCCGTCCCATCATTGCTCCATTCGGCTTTGTAAGCGTGACATAGAGAGTCTATGCTTATTCGCATAGATAGACTATGTCAAGACCCAAAACGTGAGCATGCCCAGCAAAGCGATATCGCATTCATGCGAAATGCACACCAATCCAAAATATTTACGTCTTGCGACGCTGACTCTGGAATTCTCTAAGGTAGAATCGTTCCTTCGTTCTTGAGAAGACCGTTCGGCGCCGATCGCGTCTAACGACGTAACGCATTTGCTCTTGGGAGCCCGGGTGAACCGTCACT
>JAFAZL010000258.1 GCA_019239815.1 Acidobacteriota bacterium | reverse complement strand
GGTTGTAAACGCACGACATCACCGGGCGCGAGGGGCCCTTGGATGATCGCCGACATGCCCTTTTGGCTGATTTCCACGCTGATTCCGTCAAAGCAGCTGCCGTCTTTACAGCAAACCTTGATCGGTTCACTGAATCGGTACCGAGGATGCCGCCTGTGGAGGCTAGAATCGGCGGTCGTCGCGCCCCGTGACGCACGGGAGGGGTCAGCGTTCGAGGGTATGAAACCTCGGTTGTCCTGGCGTTCGGTTGGCTTGCTCACACGGTCCTCCACCGTGCGTATCGGCCACCGGTGAGACAGCTTGAATGAGGGAGTTGTAAGAAGCGTTCTAATTCGCCGCGTATGCGTTCGGAATTGAACTAGAGGCCTAGGGTCTTCCAGATCGAATCGATCTTCGCTTTGGTCTTGGAGTCCATCAGGATCTCGTCGGGCCACGGGCGTGTGAATCCTTCGGTCGGCCATTTGCGCGTCGCATCGACGCCCATTTTTGAACCGTAGTCCTGCATGCGTTGCGCGTGATCGAGCGTATCGACGGGGCCGAGAGAAAATTGGATATCGCGCTCGGGGTCGAGCGCGCAGAGAGCTTTCCAGACGACTTCGCGATAGTCGTGGACGTTCACGTCGTGATCGACGACCACGATCACTTTGGTGAACATGGCCTGACCAAGCGACCAAATCGCGTTCATGATTTTGCGCGCGTGTCCCGGATACGATTTGCGAATGGCGACGATCATTAAATTGTGAAAGATGCCTTCGGCGGGCATGGCGACGTCGACGATTTCGGGATACTGCATTTTCATCACGGGCAGGAAGACGCGCTCAACGGCGTAACCCATGTAGAAATCTTCCTGCGGCGGCGGGCCGACGACAGTTGTCAGATAGATCGGATCTTTTTTGTGGGTGATGCATTCGACGTGAAAGACGGGGAATTCGCCTTCGAGCGAATAAAAGCCGGTGTGATCGCCGAAGGGCCCTTCGGTGCGCATTTCGTTGAGGGAGACGTAGCCTTCGAGAACGATTTCGGCGTTGGCGGGAACTTCGAGGTCGTTGGTTTCGCACTTCACCATCTCGACCGGCTCGCGGCGGAGGAATCCGGCAAACATCATTTCGTCGAGATCGGGCGGAATCGGGAGCATCCCAGCAAGTGAGGTCGCGGGATCGGCGCCGATCGCAACGGAGACAGGAATTTTCCCGTCAGGATTCGCGGCGCGGGCACGGCGAAAATGCTCGGCGCCGTGTTTTTGCGTCTGCCAGTGCATGCCCGTCGTGCGCGCGTCGTACACCTGCATGCGATACATGCCGACGTTGCGCTTGCCGCTTTCGGGATTGCGCGTGAAGACGAGCGGGAAAGTGATGAAGCGTCCGCCGTCCTGCGGCCAGCACTTGAGGATTGGGAAATCGAGCAGGTTTACGTGGCTGCCGGTGCGGATGACTTCTTTGCAGTCGCCATCTTTCACGCTCTTCGGGAAGAAGGAGCCGAGTTCGGCGAGCTTCGGCAACATCTTGATTTTGTCGAAGAGGCCTTGAGGCGTTTCCATCGCGAGAAAGCCGCGGATGCGATCGGCGACTTCTTCGAGGCGATCGACTTCGAATGCGAGTTCCATACGGCGGACGCTGCCGAAAGTGTTTACAAGAAGCGGAACTCTTGAGCCTTTTGGCTTTTCGAAGAGGAGCGCGGGGCCGACGCTGTTGCGTTTCCGGTTGGGGTCGCGCGCGATGCGCTGCGTAATTTCGGTGATCTCGAGAACGGGATCGACATCCGCACGAATGCGCTGGAGTTCGCCTTCTTTCTCGAGCTTTCGCACAAACTCACGCAAATCGCGATACGCCACTCATTCCTCCAAAACCCTTTTCGCAGTAGGTCAACAATTTCCGAAACGCAAACTGTAACACGGCGTTGTCAACCGGACACGCGCCACCGGGCTCCGGTTGCGCTCGGCTCGCGGCCTACCTATTCTCTTGCCAAGCGTCGTCGAGTTCGAACGTATGCAGCTCTTTTTCATCACAGGCCTATTCCTCGCGCTGGTCCTTGCCTGGGGCTTGAATTGGGCCTTCCGAGGCATGGTTAATTCGGCGGACTCCACAACTCGTCGTGCCGGAGGAGTCGCCAAGAGTCTTCTGCTCTGGTTAATTGTCGGTGGTTCACCTTTGCTCTTCGGCGGGCCACCTCCGAGTGTGTACACCACTTTGGCGCGTTTCCTTCCGGAACTGCCGTTGGCGCTCGTCGGTACCGTAATTATCTGGTTTTTTGTGCCTGCAAAGAAGTCCGCGGCGCTCGTCGGATTCTTGGTTGGAGGAGCACTCGCGCCAATCGCGTTGTGGACTCTCGCGTTGATTCTCCCGAAAAACGAAGGAACGATGGGATACGTGCTCTACGGCGTTGTGCTGGCGGTACCAAACGCTATCGCGGGAGCAATAGCGGGACACTGGCGCGCGCGGGCGGGCGCCGTACAGCACCAAGCGACTCCGAGACCTCTGCCCCAATAACTCGCAGCGCTCCTTCCGCGCCGACTTTCTTTTTTGGCTAACCAGCACTTCTCGTTCTGCATCCAACTCGCGAATTCGATGAGAGGGTCCAGATCATGCCGAAAATGAAAATCGCAGTTGTGCCGAAACCTGGCGCAGATTTCGTTGTCGAAGAGCGCGAAATTCCGACGCCCGGATCAGGGCAGGTCCGCATCAAGGTGCAGGCGTGCGGTGTGTGCGCGAGCGATCACATTGTGAAAGAAGGAATGATGCCTTGGATTCAGTATCCGCGGTCGCCGGGGCATGAGGTTGCCGGAGTGATCGACGAAATCGGGCCGAACGTGACGGCGTGGAAAAAGGGGCAGCGGGTCGGCGTCGGCTGGCATGGTGGCCATGATTTTACGTGCATCAATTGTCGTCGCGGGGATTTCATCAACTGCGTCAACGAAAAGTGGGCCGGCATTCACTACGACGGCGGCTACGCAGAATATATGGTTGCGCCGTGGGAAGCGGTCGCGGCAATGCCCGACGGGCTGGATCCCGCGGAAGCGGCGCCGCTGCTGTGCGCGGGAATCACAACGTTTAATTCCATGCGGCGCGCCGGCGCGATCCCGGGCGATCTCGTCGCAGTATTGGGCATCGGAGGCCTCGGCCATCTCGGCGTTCAGTTCGCGAACAAATTTGGATACAAAACGGTCGCTATCAGCCGCGGCAAAGAGAGCGAAGCACTCGCGAAAAAACTCGGTGCGCACATTTACCTCGATAGCGACGCTGTCAATGCGGCCGGCGAACTGAAGAAACTTGGCGGAGCGCGCGTGATTCTCTCGACGGCGCCAAGCGGCAAAGCAATGTCCGCGCTCGTTGATGGATTGGGCGCGAACGGCGTGATGCTTGTAATCGGCGTCGGACCCGATCCGATCTCTGTTTCAGCTGCTCAGTTGATCTTCGGCAATAAAGCGGTGAAAGGATGGGCTTCGGGGACGGCGGTCGATTCGGAAGATACACTGCGGTTTTCGGAGTACACCGGGGTGCGGCCGATGATAGAGAAATTTCCATTGGAGAAGGTGAATGACGCGTGGACGCGCCTCAACAGCGGCAAGGCGCAGTTTCGCGTCGTGCTGACGATGTAGTTGTGTTGCGAGTGTTGCTCAGCGCGAGCTAATGACCGGCGTGGGCGAAGACTTCCTTGAGTAAATCGGTCGTGCGCGCGGCGGGGTTGGTGCGGATTTGCTTTTTCTGCTCGGCTAGTTCGTAGAAGAGGCCATCGAGGGCTTTCGATACGACGTAGTGATCGATGTCGAGGCTCTTGCTGTTGGCGAATGGAATGTTTTTGTACTGTTCGGCGAGAGCGTCGTATTGGCGGACGGTGCCGTTCTCTTCCATCGTTTTCTTGACGACCGGAGTGAACGCGTCGGTGAGCTGGCCGGTGGTTTTTTGCTTGAAGTATTCGGTAGCGGCAGTGTTGTCGCCCGAGAGAATTCGCTTCGCATCATCGAAGCTCATCGCGAAAATCGCGTCGATGAAGATTTTCCGTGCCGCAGGTGCAGCCGCTTCCGCAGAGCGATTCATGCTGAGAATAAATTCATCAATCTTGGGGCCGAAGCCGACCATACGCAGGCCGCTCTCCAGAGGATGCAGCTCCTTCGGCATCAGAATCTTGATCGCTTCGTTGCCGAAGTAGCCATTGGGCTTACCTACGATCTTCACGGCGTTTTCGGAACCAACTTGAAGCGCTTGTTTCAACCCTGAAGCCACTTTTGATTCGCTCAGTCCCGGTCCGACATTAACTCCCATCCGTTTCTCGATTTCATCGAGTTGAGCATGAGCAGGAACGGAAAAGAGAATCACGAACACAGCGAGAATCAGCGCTCGAATCATGCCCTTCCCTCCTGATCAGTGTTCGCGGTCTAAACGGAACATCGCGGCCTGATAGTCACCTTTTAGCATGAGGTTGATGCCGTGGTGCATCCACCAGTCGCCGGAGGCGGAATCGGGTGTGCCGGGGATTGGTTTGCCTTCGATGGAGGTGAGTTTGTAATGAGCGGCCGGATCCAGACCCTGGAGTTGAAGCAGCGGGAAGAGGCGGCCTTGTTTTGTGGCGACGGTGAAGGCGAAGACGACGGATTGCGATTTGTCGGGCGAGACGGTTTGTGTTGAGGAAAATTCGCTGTCGTCGCGCGGGCTGACGAGGCGATACAAATCGCCCTGGGTGATTGTTCTTTGGACTTCGTGATAGGCGGCGATCAGGCGCTTTGCGATCGCGAAATCTTCGTCGCTCCATTTGTTGAGGTTGTCGCCGATGCCGAGTGAGCCTTGCATCGAGCTGAGCATGCGGTAGGTGAGTGTCGTGTTGCGGCCATTCTGCCAGTGCGGCGAAGCCGTGACCCAGGCCATCATGATTTGCGGCGTGTAGGCGTAGGTGAAACCGTCCTGCATCGAGAGGCGATCGAAGGGGTCGGTGTTGTCGGAGGGCCAGACTTCGTCGGTGTAACGGAGTATGCCGAGATCGACGCGGCCACCACCGCCTGAGCAGGATTCGATTTCAATCTTGGGATGTTTTTTGCGCAGCTCGGCGAGGATCCAATACACGTTGCGCACGAATTCGACGTAGACCTTTTTCTGCTCATCGGCGGGAACGGCATCCCAGCCGGGTTCTGCCCAATTGCGGTTGTAATCCCGCTTCAAAAACGCGATGTCGTTTTCTGTGAGAAGTTTGTCGAGGAATCCCAAAACGTAGTCGCGCACATCGGGACGCGCGATATTGAGGACGAGTTGATTGCGCGATTCGGTGCGAGGACGGCCAGGAAAATTGAGCGTCCAGTCGGGGTGCTTGCGGTAGAGGTCGGAATCGGGATTGATCATTTCGGGCTCGACCCACAGTCCAAAATCCATTTTCAGCGAATGCACTTTGTCGATGAGCGGCTTAAGGCCGTTGGGGAATTTTTCTTTGTTGACGTACCAGTCGCCGAGGCCGGCGTGGTCATCCTTCCGCTGGCCGAACCAGCCGTCGTCCATCACAAAGCGATCGACGCCGAGGCTCGCGGCTTTTTCGGCGAGCGCGACCTGGCCGTCGACATCGACGTTCATTTCGGTGGCTTCCCAGGAGTTGTAGATCACGGGGCGAGGCTTGGGATTGGGCGCTTGCGGGAGGATGTGTTGCAGCTCGAACTTATGCAGGATGAGGGAGGCACCGCCGAGGCCGTGATTTGAGTAGCCGCCGTAGAAAATCGGAGTTTCGAGTTTTTCGCCGGGTTTGAGCTTGTAGCCGAAATCGAAGGGATTGAATCCGCCGGTGACGCGCACGGAGTCGAGCTGCGTTTTTTCCATGGTGAAGCGCCACGAGCCCGACCAGGCGAGTGCGCCGAACCAAACTTCGCCATGTTCTTCGCCGGCGGAGAGCGGGCCATTGGATTTCTGGCTGTCGTCGCGAGAGATTGCGAACCACGGGTTCGCCTGGTGACCGGTCGAGCCGCGGCGGCTTTCGATGACGCGCGAACCGCCTTGAATTGGCTCCTGATTGAGCGTCCACTCGGCGCCCCAGCGGCCGGTAAGATAGCTGAGCGTGTAGCGCGAGGGAGCGAGTGTCCATTGAGCGGCGGCAGCTTGCTCGATGATGACGGCGTCTTTCTCGCGATTTTCGATGACGGCTGAGCGCGCGAGGATTCCGCTCTCGGTGTCCATCGAGTAGCGGAGCGTAACGTAGATTTCGCGCGAGATGTCTTTCATGAGGACTTCGTACGAGCCGGCGGACGATTTGCTGCTGACGTAGTGCAGCACGAGGTCTCGATTGCCGTCGGGAAAAGTGATTTTCAGCGCGGGTTCGGTGTAAAGAGCGGATCCCCACGCGGCGTATTCCTGCGGCGTAGTGGTGGAGGGAGGGTCGAAGGAAGCCATTTCCGGGAGCGAATGCGCCGATGGAGATTTGTCGCTCGGCGCAAGCTTGCCGCCCCAGTAGAGCGCTTGCAGTTCGCCGCGCTCGTTGACGCCGAAGATGTACGTCGTGTCGCCGCCGTCGAGGCGGAACATTTGGCCGACGCCTGCAGGTGCAGCGTTGACCGACTGAATGGAAATCGCGCAATAGAAAATTACGGCGAGCGACAGTGCGAAAAGACGCATTGGACTATTGTTCATGGCCGCCGTAGCTTAGCACTGGTCATGAGCGGCGTCTCTTGGTTGTATGGGGCACGAGGGCGCTCTCAAAGGTAGAATAGTTGGTATGAAGCGGATTTATTTCGATCACAATGCAACGACGGCGGTGGAGCCGGAGGTGGTGCAGGCGATGCTTCCCTACTTTTCGGGGGAGTTTGGGAATGCGTCGTCGATTCATGGGTTTGGGCAGAAGGCGCGGGCGGCGGTGGAGACGGCGCGGGAGCAGGTGGCCGGGCTGATGGGAGCAAGGGCGCAGGAGATTGTTTTTACGAGTGGTGGGACGGAGGCGGACAACCACGCGATTTTTGGCGTCGTGCGGGCAGCGATCGCTGACGGCGTGAAGTTGAGCGGACGCGCAGGAGCAAAGGAGCTTGAACGGGAGCATCCGAATCGACTGCAGTCAGCGAAGTCGCCGCATGTCATCACGACGACGATCGAGCATGAAGCTGTATTAAACGCTTGCCAGGCGTTGGAGAAAGATGGCATTGACGTGACTTATGTTGATGTCGATGGTGCAGGGCGTGTTGATCCGGAATCGATTCGGCGGGCGTTGCGCACTGAGACTTTGCTGATCACGGTGATGCACGCGAACAATGAGCTAGGGACGGTGCAGCCTCTTGAGGAGATCGGGAAGATTGCGGCAGAGGCGGACGTTTATTTTCATACGGATGCGGTGCAGTCAGTTAGCAAGATTCCGGTTGATGTGAATTTGTTGAAGCTGGATTTGCTTTCGCTGTCGGGGCACAAGATTTATGCGCCGAAGGGGATTGGGGCGCTGTATGTGCGAGGCGGAACGCAGATTCGGCAGCTTATGTACGGGGGGCATCATCAGCGAGGGTTTCGACCGGGGACGGAGAACGTTGCCGGAATCGTCGGGCTGGGGAAGGCGGCGGAGATTGCGCGGGGGTTGCTCGCGTCGGATGCGGCGCGGGTTGGACAATTACGTGACGAGCTTGAGCGTGGATTGCTTCAGCGTGTGCCGGATGCTCGCGTGAATGGCGCGGGGGCGGCGCGCACGCCGAATACAACGAATATTACGTTTGCGGGAATTGAGGGTGAGGCGCTGGTGATTGCGCTGGATTTGAAGGGGCTGGCTTGCTCGACGGGGGCGGCGTGTTCGTCGGGAGCAGTCGAGCCTTCGCATGTGTTGACGGCGATCGGGTTGAGCGCGGAGGAGGCGCGGGCCAGCTTGAGATTTAGTCTCGGGCGGCATACGAGGCCGGAAGATGTTGCGTTTGCGGTTGAGGCGGTATCGGGCTGCGTTGAGAAGTTGAGGGCGTTGTCGCCGGTGTATCGGAAGAATTAGAACAGAGGCCAAGACAAAACTACGGATGGATTGAGGTTGCCGACATGGGGCGCAGCGGGCTGCGCCCGTACATGTTGCCGGCGTTGACTGTGAGACTCGGTAGGATTGGAATCTAAATCCCGCGATCTGGGAAACGATCGCGGCTACAGGGTGGCGGGCCAGAGGCAAGCGCGTTGAAGACGACTTCGTTAAAATTGTTGGGGGATATGAGGACTGAAGCACAATTCGAAGAATTGCCGACGAGCGCCGGCGCGGAGACGCGGTCTGGGTTGGTGGCGGTCGCGATGTCGGGTGGCGTGGACAGCTCGACGGTGGCGGCGCTACTGCAAGAGCAGGCGCGGCCGGTGATCGGGCTGACGATGCAGCTGTGGAATCAGCGGCGGCTGCCGCAGTTGCAGAATGACGGGCCGGCGCAGCATCGGTGCTGCTCGCTGGACGATGTTTACGATGCGAAGCGGGTGGCGCAACATCTTAATTTTCCCCACTACGTGGTGAATTTCGAGCAGCAGTTTGAGGAGCGCGTGATTCGTCCATTCGTCGATCAGTATTTGTCGGGGCGCACGCCGATCGCTTGCACGAATTGCAATACGGATGTGAAGTTCGAGCCGTTGCTGCGAATGGCGCGGCAGATCGGGGCTGAGCGGTTGGCGACGGGACATTACGCGCGGATTCGGCGCAACGATGCGAGCGGGCGATGGGAATTGCTGCGCGCGCGGGATGAATCGAAGGATCAGTCGTACTTTTTGTGGGGGCTGACGCAGGACCAGCTTTCCAAGAGCGAATTCCCTCTCGGCGAACTGACCAAGGAGGAAGTGCGGACGGCGGCGCGGCGGGTGAATCTGCCAGTGGCGGAAAAACCGGAGAGCATGGAGCTTTGCTTTGTACCGAACGGGAATTACGTGCAGTTTATCGAGGCGTATTCGCTGGAGCGCGGTTCGCCGCTCTCGAATGCAAGCGGCGAGATTGTGAATGAGGATGGCGATGTCGTTGGGCGCCACAACGGAGTACACAACTTTACGATCGGGCAGCGCAAGGGACTGGGATTTGCGGCGGGCAAGCCGTACTACGTGCTGGCGATTGATCCGGAGAAGAATCGCGTGGTTGTCGGTGACGATGAATCCTTGAGGGCGGCTATTTGCGAAGTCGAAGGTGTGAATTGGATTTCGATCGCGCGGCCGGATGCGGCGGTGCGGGCGGCGGTGAAGATACGGCATAAGCACACAGCGGCTGCGGCGACGGTTGAGGCGATTGGTGAGGATCGGGCGCGCGTGACGTTTGCCGAGCCGCAGCGGGCGATTACCTCTGGGCAGGGTGCGATTTTTTATGATGGAGAACGAGTGCTCGGTGGCGGGTGGATCGCGAACGGGAATAAGTGATCAGGCGCGCCTTCAGCACGGGAGAAGGCGGATGCGCTTATAGATTGGCTTGAGCTGAGATCCTTCGGCGCGTGATGCGCGCCTCAGGATGACAAGCGTATGGCGGGAACTAAATGAAGAGTTCTTCGCCGTCTTCAACGTCGGCGTCTTCGGAGGCGCGGCGGCGGGTACTGCGGCGAGAGCGTAGGAAGTCGAGACCTACCTTGATGCCGCTGATGATCGCGGAGGCTTTTTGCATCGGCGCCCAGACACCACGCTTGAACTGAGTGCCGGCTTCTTCGACGGTTTCGAGGGCACCCGCTAGGATGCGGTCGGCGGTGATGAGCTGGCCGCGGAGGCGGTCGGTGGCTTCACTAACGACGCGATCGAGCTTTTGCGCCTGGCCTCGGGCGAGATACACAACGTGGGCGGCGTCGGAAACCATCTCGGTGATTTTTGGCTGTGTATCGTCGAGCAGAATTTGAA
>JAFAZL010000198.1 GCA_019239815.1 Acidobacteriota bacterium | reverse complement strand
GGCCCTGTTTCACAGCATTGACGATTGCGGTTCGTTCGGTTGCCATTTGCCGACGATAGTCGCCGCAGATCACATCCATTCCCGCTTTGAAGGAAACGGCAACACCTTCTTCAGGTGTCGGCGCGAAATGGTGCCCACCGAAAACATCGGCGATCGCGCCGCAATCCGAGACCACGTAGCCTTTGAACCCCCAGTCGTGGCGCAAATGATCTTCGAGGAGGACGGTATTCGCGCAAGCGGGCTGGCCGTTAAGGGAGTTGTACGCGCACATTACGGACTCGGCTTTGCCGTGAACTACGGTGGCGCGAAATGCTGGGAAATATGTGTCTTCCATGTCGTGGCGTGAGGCCGTGACATTGACGGTGTGCCGCGTGGATTCGGGGCCGCTGTGCACCGCGAAATGCTTCGGCGTCGCTACGGTTTTGAGGTATTTCGGATCGTTGCCCTGCAAGCCTGTGACAAACGCGACGCCCAATCGTGCAGTGAGGAACGGATCTTCACCGTAGGTTTCCTGGCCACGGCCCCAGCGCGGATCGCGGAATATATTGATGTTGGGCGACCAGACCGTGAGACCACGATACCAGCCGGTCGAGCCGTCGGGCTTCACGGTGGCGTAATACTTCGCGCGAAACTCGGTGCTGATCACGTCGGCGACGTCGTGCATTAGCGGCTCATCGAAAGTGGCAGCGAGACCGATCGCCTGTGGAAACACGGTAGCGATTCCAGCGCGCGCGACGCCGTGCAATCCTTCATTCCACCAGTTGTACTCGGGGACACCGAGCCGAGGAATCGCGGGCGCGGTGTGGCCAACCTGCGCGGCCTTTTCTTCCAGCGTCATGCGTGAAACTAAATCTTTGACTCGCTGCTCGGTGGGCAGCTTCGGATTTTTGTAGGGCGCGTCGTCTGGCGGGGCAGCCTGCTGCGCGAATATCGGCGCAGCGGTCGCTGATAGAACGAACAGAATTGTTGCGGCCATTTTCGTTTTCATTTTTTCACCGGCTGTTCATGAAACGTAAGAATTGAAATTCAGGGACAGCTTCCAAAAACCAGATTCGCGCGTCCATGGAAAGCAAGAATCAGAAGTAACAATGTTTAACATCGCGAATTTTAATTTTTCCAAAACCAGACGCGAGCGAGGAAAGGCACGGAGACAGAAAAGCGCATGAAACGAAGCGTTGGTAAGCGAAACGAACGACGGTATTTATTCGTCCGATGAAGCGGGACCAAAACGACACCGGCGGGAATTCGCGAGCTTCGTTCGTGTACAATCGTGAACCTCCACGGAGATAGTGTGGAAGCGGCGGAGTATAGCACCGTTAACGTACACGCAAAAAGCGCTCTGTGCGCAAAGCACGTTGTTCGCTGACATAAGATAGTGCCGGGAGCTGCAGCCGATGGGCAAGGAACGACACGGAATTCATCTGATCGCCGAAATGGCGAATGTGTCTATCGGCACCGTCGATCGTGCGTTACACGGGCGCGGCGGAATCAAGGATGCGACGCGCCAGCGGATCCTTCAGATTGCCCGGCAGATCGGTTACACACCCAATCTCGCCGCACGCGCATTGTCCGTAACCAAATCAAGCGCGCGGATCGGCGTCTGCATTCCGCGCGAAATTCATTTTTTCTACGACCAACTGTGGAGCGGAGTTCTGGACGAGGCGAAACGCGTCGCACAGCTCGGCATTCAATTCATCAACCGGCCGGTGCAAACGCTCGGGGTTGAGGATGCTGCGGCATTCAAGGACCTAATTCAAAATGGTGTGGACGGAATCATTCTGACCGCAGGCAGCCCGAAAGAACTAACTCCACTGATTAATGATGCCGAAGAAAACGGCATCCCGGTGGTATGTGTCTCGACCGACGCTCCTGAGAGTCGAAGATCGTGCATCGTGTGCGTCGAGCCATACCTGAACGGATGCTTAGCCGGCGAACTGATGGGCAAGATGCTTCCCCCAGGCTCCAAGGTCGCCGTCGTGGCCGGAATGCTGACGGCGGAGGATCATCGTAAGAAGACGGACGGATTTTCAGAAACATTTCCGAAGCACTGCCCAGGAGGCAAGATCGCGGCGGTTATCGAAGGGCACGAAGACGAGGACGAGAGCTTTCAGAAAACGTTCGATTTGCTGCGGAAGACGCCGAGCGTTACTGGGCTCTACGTAAATACGGTGAATTGTCTTCCCGTGTGCCGCGCGCTCGGAGCGCGAGGCCTGGCCGGCAAGGTCAAACTGATCACCACCGATCTCTTTGCGGAGATGTCTTCGTATTTTCAAAAAGGGACGATCACTGCGTCGATCTATCAACAGCCACATCGACAGGGTCAGCTTGCAGTGAGAATCCTTGCCGACAATCTCACGACGAAAGTGAGTTTCCCTCCGGCCGTACACCTGAGCCCGGGGGTGGTGATGTCGTCGAATCTGCATGTATTTCGAGAAATGAGAATGCCCGATTTGAAGCTAACCGAGGCGATCTCAAAGACTTCCCGGTAGCGGCGTCGCCCCCTGATACAGACGTTTCAAGACTTGTGACCAACGTTACAAAGGTTGAGGGGCAGTTCAACCTGTTGATAAAAATAGACATAACGGGTCACAGGTAACGTCCACGGGCGATGTATCACACCTGGCTGCGGAGGGGCTGCGGAAATAGCCAGGTGCAAAAGCGAAGTACAAAATCGATTAAGCGATTCACCCAGCAAACTTGTCGCTCATTAGAATCGAAAAAAATGCTTGACAGGGAGGGCTGAACCGGAGGAATCTCCGTGTACGTTAACGGCGATACCAAATCGCCGTGGGGTGTAGGAGGCACGTAAATGCATCTATTTTCCTCGTGTGGTCGGAGTGTATTCACAGCTCTGAAACACGTTCGGCTGCATCATCTATTTGTACTGTGTCTAGCGTTGGTTGCCCTCTCCTTCACAGCAAAAGCACAGGACGCAACGATCGTCGGAACCATTACGGATCCGTCGGGCGCTGCTGTTCCGAATGTGAAAGTGAGTGCGACGAGCATCGAAACCGGCTTGGTGTCTACGGTGGTGACGGGCGACTCGGGAGCATACGTTATGCCCGAGTTGAAAATCGGACATTACGACGTCAAGGCAGAGGCATCGGGCTTCAAGGTTGCTGAACAGAAGGGTTTGGTTCTTCAGGTCGGCGACCGTACCCGTATCGACTTCCAGATGCAACTCGGCGGCGCTCAAGAAACGGTGACCGTCGAAGCCAACGAAGTACGCGTCCAAACGGACTCCGGTGAGCAGAGTAACGTCATCACCGGCCAACAGATGTCGCAGATCGCAATCAATGGGCGCAGCGTTTATCAGCTGGCGGCCCTCGCTCCTGGAGCATCGAGCCAGGTGAACGGCTATGTAAACACTCCAGTCGGCGGCGACTCGAACGTGGAGTTCAACGGTCTCCGGCAGAACCACAACATTTACTTGTTGGATGGCGGCGAAGACGATGACCGCGGCGGCGCGGGGGGAATGAGCATTGCTCCTTCGACCGACGCAATCGCGGAATTCCGCCAACTGACATCGAACTACAGCGCAGATTACGGTTTGTCTTCTGCCGGTACGATGACGATGGTTCTCAAGTCCGGCTCGAGCACTTTGCATGCGTCGGCATGGGAATTCAATCGTAACGATGCGTTCGATGCACGCAACTTCTTCAACGCGGCTCCGGCGAAGGTTGCGGAATTGCGTTTGAACGTGTTCGGCTTCAACGTAGGCGGCCCGGTTACGCTCGGCAAGTTCTACAACCGCGACCGCAAGAAGACCTTCTTCTTTTACAACATGGAATGGCGCCGCCTGATCCAGGGCAGCGTGAACAATAGCCAGACGGTTCCCGATCCGGCGACGTACGGCGGCAATTTGAGCACCGTGTCGACGCCCGTCAATGTGCCGACAACGGCACAGGTGGCACCTAGCGTTTTGTTCGCGAACTGCCCGGGTGGAGTAGCTCCCGCAGGGGTCGTGCAGGGTTCTCCGTTCCCAGGAAACATTATCCCCTCGTGCATGATCAGCCCCAACGCGACGGCGCTGCTCACGGCGGGCATCTTCCCTGCCCCAACGGGAGCAAACGATCAGTTCACCGGCGCGGCAACCGCACCGACGAGCTTGAAGGAAGAAGTCGTCCGTATCGACCACAATTTCAGCAGCAAGTTTTCGGTGTTCGGTCACTTCATCGCGGAACAGGTCTCGCAAGGCTTCGCTATCAGCCAGTGGAGCGGTGCGAACATTCCGACGGTCGGCGATACGTTCGGTAACCCATCGTACAGCGCGGTTGTGCACACAACGTACGCGATCAATCCGAACCTGTTGAATGAGATCGCGTTCAACTACAACGGCAACCGAATCAACATCGTGCCCTTCCCGGGTGCAGGGCTCGGAAGTCTGGCACTACCGACAGGATACGATTCGACGAACACGCGGTTCTTCTCTGGCCCGAACAATTTGGACCGCATTCCGAACATCGACCTTACCAAACAAACAGGCGCGAAGTTCGAAATCTCGAGCTGGCCGTGGCACAACAAGGCGGACGATTATCAGATCCGCGACGACCTCTCTTGGACCAAGGGCGCACACCAGTTGAAGTTTGGCTTCAGCTGGGCAATTTATAAGAAGACGCAGGACCTATTCGGTCAGACCCAAGGCGGCTTCACGTTCGACGGAACGTTTACCGGCAACGACTTCGCAGACTTCTTGCTAGGCGATGCGAAGAGCTACCAAGAACTGGCCGTCCAAGACCACGGACAGTGGAACAACGTTTCGTATGCCGCATACGTCCAGGACAACTGGCGCGTAAACCGCAAGCTGACCGTGAACCTCGGATTGCGTTGGGACGGGGTGCCACACACGTATGAAGCGAATAACCGGATGGGCAACTTCTATCCGTCGCTCTACAATCCTGCCAATGCGGCGACGTTTAACACTGCCGGAACGCTCTGCGCCAGCGCAACCGATCCGGGTTGCACGGCAATCAGCCCCGGTTTGGGTACCAGCCCGAATCCGATTCTCGCCGGCGTTCCTCTGTACCTGAACGGCATCGGCATTCCGGGCCAGAATGGCGTACCGAAGGGCCTTGTGAACAACCACTGGGCGAACTTTGGTCCGCGCATCGGGTTCGCGTATGACATGACGGGGAACGGCAAGACGGTTGTCCGTGGCGGCTTCGGTATCATGTACGAACGCATCCAGGGCAACGATATGTACAACGCCGGTCCGAACATCCCGTTCAGCTTCCAGTTGAACACCCCGGTTCCAGTGGAACTCGTGAATCCACACTTGGCCCTCGCCACGGGCGTAGCAGCGGCGCTGCCGATCAACCCAGCCAGCATCACCGGCTTGGCGATCGACCAATATAAGCAGCCAGCCAGCTACCAGTGGAGCATCGGCGTGCAGCGGCAACTCGGCGCCCGGTCGGTGTTGGGAGTCGCATACGTCGGCAACACGAACCGCTTCCAGAACGATTATCGCGAGGCGAACCTGCCGGATCCTGGCGCCCTCGCTTCAATCATCGGCGGCGCAAACTACAACACTGCAGCCGGACTTCCATATCCGGGCTTCCATTCCATCGATCTGTCCAGGAACGAAGCGAACTCACACTACAACAGTCTGCAAGTTGACCTGAGTACGCAAGTCGGACGTGACCTCAATCTGCGGGCCTTCTACACACTGTCGCGCACGATCGATACGGTCGGGGGCACAGGAAATGGTGGACAAGACCTGCAGAACGTGTCGAACCCCTATGCCGGCTGGCTTTATGACGTCGGCCCGGGCGGCTACGACCGTACCCACAACTTCTCGGCCAACTTCGTGTACGACCTGCCGATCTTCCGCCATACGGAAAATCGGTTCGTCAAGACCACCCTCGGCGGATGGGAAGTGTCGGGCATCATAACTGCCACTTCAGGCCTGCCGATCAATCCGCGCCTATCAGGCGGACAAGATGGGAACGGGCTACCCAACGCCGTCAACCGTCCGGATCAGGTTGCGTCCAATTCATATCCTCACACAGTCAACGAATGGTTCAACACCGCAGCTTTCGCTGCACCGGCCGTTGGCGCCTTCGGCGATGCCAAACACAACTCACTGCGTGGCCCTGGCCGCGACAACTGGAACCTCTCTCTGTTCAAGAGCTTCGTGATCAGCGAGAGCCGTGGCAGCCGCTTCGAGCTGCGCGTCGAGACGTTCAACACCTGGAACCACACGCAGTTCAACCAGGTCAGCAATCAACTCGGCTCGAGCAACTTCGGCGCGGTTACGTCGGCGTTCGATCCACGCATCTTCCAGCTTGGCGGGAAGATCTACTTCTAACCCCAGAGCCTGGGGCTGAGATTGGCTCCGGGCAATGGGCTCAGTTCAAGGAAATGAAGGCGCGGCGGGATCAAATCCCGCCGCGTTTTTTTTTGTGGACTGTTTCCCTGTGTCAAATTGACGGCTCGGTCGCCCACGGGTCGAAACGACGCGGCAATTTCGAATGAGGGCGATACACTAGAACGCAATGTTCAACGGCAATTTTTCCAACACAGATTTGAATCTCGTCATAGCCGGTTGGAGGCGGCGACATCTTCCCTTTCTTGGTTTGTGCCTAATCGCAATGTTTGTGGCTCCAGCCAAGACTGCGTGGGCGCAAAGTCCGGCGGCAGTGGAGGCGATGGCTGCACAGCAGCAGGGGAATTTTGCCGAGGCGGAGAAGAACTGGCGCACGGCCGTGGCGCAGAATCCGCGGGATGCGGTGGCGTATGCGAATCTGGGATTTGTGCTGGCGCACCAGAATAAGTACGCCGAGGCCGTACCGGCGTATCGCAAGGCGGCAAACCTGGCACCGACCATGCCGGGAGTTGAGCTCAACTGGGGCATCGCAGAATTTAAGCAAGGGCATTTTCAAGAGGCGATCGCGCCTCTTACTGCGGCGGTAACAGCTGATCCAAACAGCGGGCAGGCGCGGACTTTGCTAGGGCTGAGCTTTTATGGCGCCAAGAAATTTTCCGACGCGATCAAGTATCTGGAGCCGGTGGTGCAGGCGAACCCGAACAGCGCGGAATTGAGGAAAGTGCTGGCGCAGAGCTGCCTGCTGGCGAAGGAATTTGCGTGCGCAGAGCGGGAGTTTCGACTGATCGTTGAGCAGAATCCGAATTCAGCGCAGGTACACGTGCTAGTGGGTCAAGCGCTGGATGGGTTGGGGCGGACTCCGGAAGCGATTACGGAGTTTCAGGAAGCGGTCAAAGAGAACCCAAAGGAGCCGGAAGCAAATTTTGGGCTGGGGTATTTGCACTGGAAGTCGAGCCATCTGGATGAAGCGAAAGCGTCGTTTGAGGAAGAGTTAAAGGTGGATGCGAATCACGCGCAGTCGCTGGCGTATCTCGGCGATATCGCGCTGAAGGAAGACAAGCCGGAAGAGGCAGTGAAATATTTGGAGCGGGTCGTGCGACAGAGGAACGACATTCGCGTCGCGTATGTGGATCTGGGAGCGGCACTGATGGATTTGAAGCGGTATCCCGAGGCGCTGACCGCGCTCCAACGCGCAGTGGAGTTAGACCCGACGCAGCCCGATGCGCACTTCCGGCTGGGGCGGCTGTATCAGACGATGGGTGAGAGCCAGAAGGCGCAGGCGGAGTTTGCGAAAGTACAGAGACTGCATGAGAAGGCGGCTGACGATGTTGCGTCGAAGATGCCGAAGCCGTCGACGGCACCGCCGGAGTAAATTCTGTGCTTAGTTTGCGGGCACGATTGCGCCGCGTACGTACAGCCAATTCCTCAGCAGGACTCCCCATTCGGACAGTGCAACATCGTTGAGGGCGAGCCCGACGCCGTGCGGGCCTTTTTCGAAGATGTGCATTTCGGCGGGGACACCTGCCTTTCGCAATGCGAGGTAGAACGCGACCGTGTTTTCGGGCGGAACGAGCGTGTCAGCGGAAGTGGTAAAGAGGAACGCAGGAGGAGTGGATCCTGTAACGTTGAACTCGTTAGAGAGCTGTTTGGCGAGGGCGGGATCGGGCGGTGTGCCGAGGAGATTTTCGGCGGAGCCCTTGTGGGAGTAGTCGGCGGTCATGGAGATTACGGGGTAGGCGAGGATCACGAAGTCGGGGCGACAGTTTTCGTGATTGATGGGATCGAAATCGGAGGCGTTGCCAGCGTCAAAATGGGTCGCGAGCGTAGAGGCGAGGTGGCCGCCTGCGGAGAATCCCATGAAACCGAGCCTAGCGGGATCGACGTTGAAGTCTTTGGCGCGGCTGCGGACGAGGCGCATCGCGCGCTGCGCATCGCCGAGTTCGATCGGATGGTGATAACGCGGGCCGAGTCGATACTGCAAAACGAAAGCGGTGACGCCCATGGCGTTGAACCAGTTGGCGATTTGACGGCCTTCGTGATTGGCGGCGAGGTGGTGATAGCTGCCACCGGGGGCGACGATGATGGCGGC
>JAFAZL010000136.1 GCA_019239815.1 Acidobacteriota bacterium | reverse complement strand
CGAGCTGGCTCCGGCTTTGAATCTCGCTTCCGAATTCGCGATGAAAATTCTGGTCGAGAAATCGGTGTCGGCACGCGAGATTGAAGTCTCCGTTCTCGGCAACAACGACCCGAAAGCTTCGATTCCGGGGGAAATTGTCCCGCATCGCGAATTTTACGATTACACGGCGAAATATCTGGAAGACGGGACGCAGCTTTTGATTCCGGCAAAGCTGAAGCCAGCGCAGGTCAAGGCGATTCAGAAACTGGCAGTGCAGGCATTTCGCGCGCTCGAGCTGAGTGGGATGGCCCGCGTCGACTTCTTTCTGGAGAAACGTGCCGGCGGGAAATTATTTTTGAACGAAGTGAACACGATTCCCGGCTTCACTTCGATCAGCATGTATCCGAAACTCTGGGAAGCGAGCGGGATTCCGTTTCGCCAACTGCTCGACAAGTTGATTGCGCTTGCGCTGGAGCAGCATGCCGAGAAGGCGCGCACAAAATACGAAATCGAGTTGCCAAAAGGCGCTGGCGGCGCACTCCAAGGTTAATTTCCCGAACTGAACTTTTCGCCGGCAGCTTTTGTTTTGCCGTTTTCCTCACGCTCCGGCTCGGGCGAACTTCCTAGAATTTCACCGACGGCCTCGTCGACTCTTCCTTCAAAACCGAAAATTTATCCGTTCCAGCTAGCGGCTGAGCTCGGTGATGAGGTGAAGTAACTCATCGGGGGTGACGCTGGCGGTACCTAACTTGCCGACAACGACGCCGGCGGCGGCGTTGGCGAGTCGAGCGGCATCAGCAAGCGGAGCGCCCGCGGCGGAAGCGAGAGCGAGCACGCTGAGCACAGTGTCGCCGGCGCCGGTCACGTCGAAAACCTGGCGGCCGTTGGAACCGTGATCGATGCCCGATTTTCCGACGCGCGCGTAGGTGACTTCAAAACTTGTTGCCGGGATGTGCAGCGGGCTCGGCGACGACTCCTCAAAGAGACTCATTCCCTTTTCGCCGCGGGTGATCAGCACGGCTTCGCAGCCGAAATGCGACAGGAGCTTGCGGCCAGCGTCATCGAAGGATTTTTCGTCGGTGAGGATTTGCGCGAGAAATTGTCCGGCTTCCTTCGCGTTGCAGACGATCGTTTTCGCGCCGCGGTAGGCGTAGAGCATCGACCGCTTCGGTCCGATGAAGACGGGCACTTTGAGCTTGTGAGCCGCGCCGAGAACTTTATCTGCGAAATCGTCAGTGATGATGCCCTTGTCGTAGTCGGAGAGAATCAGCGCGTTAAGGCTTTTGAGAGAGGAAGAAAGGACGCGGAGCAGGCGGCCTTGCGTGTCGGGATGAAGCGGCTCGCGGCGTTCTCGATCGACGCGGACGATGTGCTGATGGCGCGCGATGATGCGCGTCTTGAGCGTAGTGATGCGGCGCGGGTCAGAAACGACGCCTTTGTCCGAAATATCGGCGGCGCGGAGATCTTTGCGAAGCGACTCGCCGGGTTCATCGATTGGGGCTTTGCCTGCGCCGACGACACCGAACACTTCGACGCGGGCACCGAGCGCGGCCAGATTGGCCGCAACGTTACCTGCGCCGCCGAGGCACTGGCTTTGCTCGACGAAATCGACAACGGGGACGGCGGCTTCGGGCGAGAGGCGCGAGGCGGTGCCCCAGAGGTAGCGATCGAGCATGAGGTCGCCGACGACGCCGATGCGTTTGCCGCGAAGCCGCGGGACGAGGCGCTTCAAGCGAGCGGCGGATTGTGCGAGGTCAGTCGTCGAAGTTGACATATTTTAGGCGATGTTCGGCTGTTTTTGCGCGGGACGCAATCAGTCGGGCGCCTTGGTGGCCTGGTCAAGGATCAGGACGGGGATGTCGTCGCGGACCGGGTAGATTCGGCGGCAGGTGTCGCATCGGAGGCCGTTAGCGGATTCGGTGAGCTGCCGCAATGGCGTTTTGCACTCCGGACAGACGAGGATGTCGAGAAGGTCCTTTGAAATCGGCATGAAAGCTCCGGTGATGAAGGATGATTTTAACAAACAGGGCGAGGTGGCGTCGAGTTGGGAGGGCGAATGGGGGTATACCCCCGGTGTTTTTGGTGAGAGTGTGCAAAGCGCTTGCATTGTT